>DEUU01000158.1 GCA_002362735.1 Dehalococcoidia bacterium UBA3254 | reverse complement strand
ATGTGATGGGTGTCTCCATGGGCGGTAAGATCGCCCAGGAGGTTGCCATCAATTATCCGGATAGGGTGGATAAACTGGTCCTTGCCAATACTTACTGTTGTCAGGATGATTCTACGAATGGATGGACACCGGAATGGACCGCAGCAGTAGACCGTTTTTGTAAAACATGGAAACCACCGCGGGTGGGGATCGCCTTCAATAGCTCCTTATGGAAGTTCCTCGGTTTCTTTCAAATCAGGATTACGACGATGCGTAAGACCCCTGAAGAGCGCGCTGCATATGTTGCACAAAAAAAAGCAGCTGAAGCTGTTCATACGATTGACCGGTTGCCCTCTGTTAAGGCACGAACCCTGGTGATTACCGGAACCGGCGATAACTTAACGCGGCATACGTCTTCTGATACCATGGCAAAGATCATACCAAACGCCAAACTGGTCAAAATAAACGGCGGGTCTCACACCCTTATAGTTGAGAAGAGCGGTGAGTTCAACAAAGTAGTTTTAAACTTCTTGAAGAACAGTTGAAAAGAAGTAACTAAAATATAGCACGAAAGTGGATCTGAAGGGATTCGCTACCAGCCATCAAAATACTAGTGGAAACGTCTTCTCGAAAGTTAGACTTTGAGTTTTACCTTTTGAACACAATGGTGGAGCTGAGGTATCAATAGGCAGCCAGTTATAACACAAGGGGGAAGGTCTTTTCAAAAGTCGGAGTGAAAGTTCTACCTTTTGTACCAAATGGTGACCCGAACAGGATTCGAACACGTTTTTAGAATGTCAGAGAGAAAGTCTTCTCGAAAGTGATAGTTTTACCTATTGAACACGATGGTGGAGCTGAGGTATCAATAGGTAGTACTCACAGGGACTTCGATTTGGTTTTTAGCATTATCATCTAACCAGTAACAACGTAAAAGTTTGATTCCCTAGCGCCTCGTCGGCGGGGTGATGCCGTGGAACCGGCAACCTTACCCGAGTAATGTCCAGACCGCGCCGCACATAGTGATCCATCAATCAATATCATCTTTTGGCTCTTGACAAAATACTGATTTGGATATAGTATTGACTAAATACTAGTGTTAATCTATTAATAGCAAAAACTAAATAGTATAGGTAGGTATTTACAGTGCACTGAAATCCAAAGCTGGATGATGGAGGACAAGCATTTGGAAGAAGAAGCCGAAATCATGAAGAAATTCCAGAAAGAAATCAACGGCGGTACGGCATCACTGGTCTTACTGGCGGTGCTGGACCGGGCTGACAAGCCGATGTACGGTTACCAGATAGCGAAATACATCCAGCAACGGTCGACAGATGTAGAGATCATGAAACATGGAGCGCTTTACCCCGTGCTGCGTTCGCTGGAAAGTATAGGGTTGTTAAGCAGCGAAGTAGAGCCTTCGGTTTCCGGGCCGCCGCGGCGGTACTACGTGATCACTAAATCCGGGCGAGAAACTCTGGGAAACTGGCGTCGGATCTGGAGTGAGACCAGGAATCTGGTCGATGCCGTATTGGAGGGAAACGATAACAATGATAAGTAGTGTTGAGCAATACCTAGCTAAACTGAAGGAAGAACTATCGGGTAGCGACCGGGCGACAATCCAGGATGCGCTGTCCGATGCCGAGGAATACCTGAGGATGGCGCTGGAGGACGCGGCGATTCAAGATACAATAGCCCTGGCGGCTGTGATCAAGGAGTACGGCTCACCGGAAGAAATTGCTGCAGAATACAAGAGAGCGGAACGACATCATACCGTCTCGATGACAGGACTTCAGAAGACGATCGAAATTCCAGTGCCGGTGGCGGATTCTAATATCAAAGATAATCGTCAGTTTTATATCCGATTCTGGACAGTGTTTGCGGAGCCGGCGGCGTGGGGGGCGTTGCTATACTCCATATTGGCGTTGATAACCGGCATTCTCTATTTTACTTGGGTAGTGACCGGTATCTCGGTATCGGCAGGGTTGCTGGTACTGATCATTGGTCTGCCCATCGCCGGTTTTTTCCTCCTATCGGTAAGAGGAATTGCCCTGGTCGAAGGCCGGATGGTAGAAGCACTCCTTGGAGTGCGTATGCCTCGGCGGGCACGATATGCCGAAAGGAACGTGGGCATCTGGCAGCGATTCAAGAACATGTTAGGTGATGAGCGAACCTGGTTTTCGATAATCTACATGATATTGCAGTTGCCGCTGGGCGTTCTTTATTTCTCATTGCTGATCAGCCTGATTTCGGTCGCTTTGTGGACGATTGCCTGGCCGGTTATTTCGATATGTATAGGTCAACCACTATTTATGACGGCAAACCACGCCTACTATGCCACGGGGTGGCTGATTCCGATCGTGATCATTGCCGGGTTAGTGATCCTGACGGCGACTCTGCACCTGGCGAAGGCGATCGGCAGGGGACACGGTGCCCTGGCCAAGGCACTGTTGGTCCGACCCTAAAAACTAACGGAGAAAGATGATGAAAAGACGAATGACAATAATGGTCCTGATAGCGGGTATGGTATCGATATGTATATTGCTGTCGAGTTGCGGTTTCCTGGTTAGAGAAAAAGATGTCGGCGGTGTAAAAACAAAAGATTTTAACCTGGCTGATTTTACGGCGGTTGAAGTAGGTAATGCTTTTGATGTGGAGATAGAGCAATCGTCGACCTATAGTGTGCGAGTTACGGCAAGTAACTTTGACAATGTCGTAGTCGAAAAGTCCGGTGAGAAGCTAAGAGTTGGCCTAAAAGGGTTCGGTGTGATTTTTGGCAGCCTTCATTATGAAGTGCGGATAACAATGCCGGCATTGACCGAACTGAAACTTACAGGGTCGACGAGGGGAACGGCCACAGGATTTAATTCGACCAGCAACCTGAAAGTCGAAGTTACGGGTGCCAGTGATCTTGACCTGGAGGCAGAGACGGGAAGTTTTACGGGTGAGGTGAGCGGTTCGAGCCGGTTGAAAGCCAGTGTAAAGAGCACAGATGTGACCATAGAATTATCAGGGGCTAGTGACGTAACTCTGGAATTAGTTACCGGCGATTTCGAATTCAATGCCTCCGGCAGCAGCAGGGGGAAAGGCAACATTCGGGCGACTGATACCAAGTTGATCCTTACCGGGGCGAGTAATGTCGAGTTGGCTGGGGTAGGAGGCAACCTCAATATGAATGGCTCCGGTTCGAGTGTTTTTTCACTCCTCGATTATGAAATCGGTAATGTCGAGGTCAACTTGAGCGGAGCCAGCGATGCTACACTGAAAACCGACGGGACTATTAACGGTTCGCTAACCGGCTACTCCGTGTTGAACTATAGCGGAAACCCGGAGCTTGGTGACAATTTTGATGTCTCTAGCGGATCAGTGTTTGAAAGACAGAAATAGCATATATTTCTAAGCCGGAACAAAATGTCGTGATAAAAGAAGTGGCTTTGACTATGATTCTGTTGGGGTCACGTCTAGGAACCGAATAAGCCCGAAACTGATTTGTTTACGGTTTCGGGCTTTAGTTCATAGGCTGTTGGAGAGAATCCAACCCCGCTACCATCATTGTATTCGACTAAAGTGACAACCCGGAAGACTTAGAAAAGGTTCTACCTTTCATCATGAACGGCTTATCAACTTGGAGTATAACAGAATGTAACTAATTGTCTACAAAACGTCTACAAATGTAAGATGAAAATAGCAAAAAAGTTGAGCTGAGGGGATTCGAACTAGCAC
>DEUU01000365.1 GCA_002362735.1 Dehalococcoidia bacterium UBA3254 | reverse complement strand
TTTTACCGGCGCCGTTGGGTCCCAGAAAACCAAGTATTTCCCCAGTTCCTACTTCAAAGCTGATATGGTCTACCGCCAGCAGGTTCCCGTAACGGTAGGTTAGATTTTCGACGACGATGGAGTTTTCTGTCATGGATTATTATTCCTCCTTCCGGAAAAGGTCAATTTCTTTCTTCAGGAAACCATAAAACATCAATCGCGTTAATTGCTCGATAAAACCCATATTATTCTGAAAGCCCTGGAAAAGCTTCGGCCTGGCTCTGAAACCCAATTGAAGTACATCAAGATAGATTAAAAGGGCTTCATCATTCAGAGATGCGTCTATATAGCCCTGCTTTTTACCGTCAGCCACCATATCTTTCCATAGAGGCTTAATTTCTTTCTCGGAAATCTGGTCGACAAACGGCGCGACTGTTTTATCCTGGCTAAGCAGCTTTTCGATGATTTCATTGTTCACTTTATCAGCCAGTTCGAGTTTGCCACTGATGATTCCAATGAGCTTTTGAGGGAAAGGCAGATCAGAATTAATGAGAGCGCGGTTATGGTCTATATTTGTCCTCACCAGTTCTTTAATCACTTCAAAGACCAGTGTTTCGCGGTTGCCAAAGTAGTTATAAATCGTGGTAGGCGAGACTTGGGCTTCCCTGGCGATTGCTTCAAGGCTCACTCGCCTGACATCGTGCGTACTGCGGAAAAGTTCCACAGCCGCCGCAAGGATTTGTTTTCGCTTTTTTGTGTTCTCGATATTCTCTAACATTGTAGTATTGTAGAATATTACTACACTTCTACATATTTGTCAATAGTAGGTATCTGGAAAAAGCTATCATTAATCCGGTTGACAAATAACTAAATATAATTATAATGTAAGTGAGCGCTCACTTCTATCGAGGGTAAAAATGAATACCTATGGTAGAGACATCCAAAGAGATATAAGAAGGCTCTAATCGGAAAAAAGATGGCGAATTTGGCTAGGGCGAATTGGGAGATTTATATGGGATAGATGGTATATATTCGTTGCGATCGTTTATCTTGTTATCGTTGTAATAAATTTGGTTAAATTTTGATACTTCAAATGAATTTTATTTGTATTACTTCGTGTCAACATACTTCACGAAACCACATAGCATGAATGGAGATTCTTTCAATGGCTAGAAAATACGAAAATACTGATATTAGACAAAGGCAAATAGTGGATGCTGCCAGGATAGTAATCATTAAGTATGGCAGTGAGAATTTAACTGTCAAGAAAATTGCTAAAGAAGTAGGCATCTCAGAAACAGCCGTTTACCGCCACTTTAAAAGTAAAAGAGATATTTTATTTCTTCTCGTTGAATATATTGAGCAGATTTTGTTGGAAGATATTTCTAGAGCCACCCATAAGGGCGCCAAGCCCCTGGAAATTTTAAACAATGGGCTGAGGAATCAAATATCGGCCGTTGAAAAAAGGCGAGGTATTTCCTTCCAGGTCATCGCTGAAATTATCAGTCTTGGTGACAAAAAGCTAAATAGTAGGGTATCTCAAGCTATCAATAAATATACAGCTTGTCTTAAAGACCTCCTGATTGAAGGCGTCAAGTCTGGTGAAATAAGGGATGATATCGACCTGGATGCAGTCGCGACGGCTTTGTTCGGCATCGTTCAGGGACTGGTCAATATCTGGTCTCTAGGTAACTATAGTTTTGACCCAAAAGAAAGGTATGCAGCTCTCTGGAGCATCTTTCGCGAAGCTATCATCAAACATTGAGTAACAACCTTCCCTATTTGTGTTATTATACATAGCCGCTAACTAGACTCTGTCATAAGGTGGAAGTTATGCAAAATTTAAATCAAAATAAAGTAGAGGGGCTGTTTCTTGATTATGATGGAACCATAAGCCCTCTCAACGTCCCAAGGGAGGAATCTAAAGTCCCTGGGGAAACAGAGGCTATTTTGCACCGAATCAGGCAATTAATACCTGTATGTATAACAACGACTAAAGACCTGTCCTTCATCGTTCCAAGAACTCCATTTGCCAGCGCATGGAGCGCCATTGGAGGGCTGGAGATAAAAACAGGTGAGAGGATAATAATAGACCCACATGCCCAGAAAGGACTACGCTTCATATCGCCGGCTTTACAATATACCAGGCAACACAGCGGTAATTACCTGTTCATCGAAGAAAAGCGGGATTCCGCCGGGAAAACCATAGCTTTCTGCGTAGACTGGAGGCAACATCAAAATACCGAGGAAGCGGAAGCTAAAGCGAACGATGTGATGTCTTATTGTCAAAGACTGCCTTTGAACGTGATTAGATATGAGGAACAGCCTTTTTTCGACGTTTATCCCTGCCCCATTGATAAAGGCAAGGCTCTGATAGAGTTGAAGCAGAATCTTGGAGTGTCCGGAGCCATTATGTATATGGGCGATTCTAAAGTGGATAACCCTGCTTTTAATATCGCTGAATTTAGCGTCGGTGTTTTGCATGAGGAGACCCATGCCAACCTCACTTGCCGCTATTACGTTAAATATGAAAGCGTAGCCAGTCTCCTGCACCATCTCAAGGAAAACAATATGGTCTTCTCTCAGGATTTTCCCGAAATTTCTTTGAGCCGGGTTGCAGAGGAGGGAAGATGATACAAAAGCGAATTGGCATCATGATGTACCAGACGAGCAACAGCAAGGGGCAAGAGCTGGTGGCTCAACGAATGGTACGTGATTTCAATAAGCGCGGGCAGAAAGCCTATTTTATCACCAGCCTCTTTCACGATGGTAAAGAGGTAGTCCCTGCCGCGGGTTTGGAAAAAGGCCCGGGATATTTCTACGCTACGGATAGCGTATTGAAGATACCGGTGATACGTGTTGATAGCTATGTAGCTAA
>DEUU01000057.1:9277-27495 GCA_002362735.1 Dehalococcoidia bacterium UBA3254 | reverse complement strand
TGCAGGGCTGGTCTAATCTGGTCTAAGGCTGCTTTTACTTTCTCGTTCATAAGTTGATTCCTCCTCCTCTATTATCATTTTGAAGTAGGTTGACAATAAAGTCAAATATGGCCGTTATTTTTCGAATTTTCTTATCATTTTGCCGTTCATCGATTGATCGTAGATCTTATATTTTTTGGACGGTTTTTGTAAACGTGTTTTAGTAGGCATGACGAAAATAAAAATTATGAGAATGGGAAAACCATGACTTCCGGTTATTTCAACCGTTGAAGCCGAAAACCTATTAGCGTAAAATAAAGACAGCGTAAAGGGAGAACTCAGAATGCAGTGGATGGAAATAAAAGCTATCTTGAATTCGTCAGAAGCAGAAATAGTGGCATCGGTGTTAGGTAAGTACGGGCAGGGTGGTGCTACGATTGAAGGAGTGGCTTCTGAGGGCAATGATAATATTTACTTTACGGTGAGGGCTTATCTTCCGCGTACTCGTTCTTACCAAACTACACGACAAAAGGTTGTCGAAGAAATTTCCCAGTTATCTTTTCCCGTCAGTCTGGTTGAGCATATGCTCAAACCTGAGGACTGGATGGATTCTTTGAAAAAACACTTTGGTATTCTTGAAATTGGTGATCGTTTTATCATTAAACCGACGTGGGTGTTTCAAGCTTTACCGCCTTCTAACCGCATTATCATAGAGCTTGATCCCGGAGCCGCCTTCGGGACGGGCCTGCATCCTACAACTCGACTTTGTTTGATCTATCTCGAGAAACATTTTAAACGTGGAATGTCGGTCTTAGACCTTGGGACAGGTTCAGGTATACTCGCGATTGCTGCCGCCAAGCTGGGCGCATCTTCAATCCTGGGTTTAGATATCGATCCGGTGGCGGTTAAAGCCGCCTGCAGCAACGTAAAAACAAATCAGGTAGATCAATCGGTCAGGATTAAGAGGGGAACTCTCAATCTGGAAGCACAAAGAAGGTTTAAAAACTTTTTTGATTTGATACTGGCTAACATTACTTCCAGAACAATTATTGATCTGGCTTATCGGTTTACTAAAGTATTGTCGCCTGGTGGAATCCTGATTGTCAGTGGTATTCAGAAGCAACAGTTGGATGAAGTCCTTATCCGCCTGTCCTTAGCGGATCTAAAACTCGATTCTGTTGAGTATGAAGAAGAATGGTGCATAGTCGCGGCGAGTAAAGAAGGACTTTGATTTAAACAACCAGAACATTGAGGAGGTTATAGTGAAGGTCGTCGCTATCGGTGGGAGCCCAAGAATAAAAGGTAACACAAACTATTTGATCGATGAGGTTTTAAAGGAAATATCTTCCCATGGAATTCAAACAGAGAAATTTGTGTTAAGTGAATATAAGATAAATCCTTGCCAGGGACATGACGATTGCGATGAATTATCAGAATGTAAACAAAAAGACGATGCTCCCTGGATTTTGGAAAAATTCAGGCTGGCGGATGGAGTTATTCTGGCCAGCCCGGTCTATTATTATAATATGTCAGCCCAACTAAAGACATTTATGGACCGCAATTACTTTTTATATACTCATGACAAAGAGGCCAAAGCGATGTGTGTGGGTTTGATTGCCGTTGGTGGGGGAGAGGGGGCTGACGAAGCTATTGAAGATATGAAAAAGATGTTTAATCATTCAAATGCCAGGATATTCAGCCTTACCGGATATGCGTCTGGGACGGGTGATATTAAGAAGCAAACAAAAATAATTCAACAGGCCCAAAAAATGGGCCGGCAGATAGCGGAATGTTTAGCAACCGATGGGGGTTAAAGACCGGTTAAAGAAGGATAATATTTTGGCCAAATATTCCTCTCTATGGAGGGAAAATGCATCCGTATGTCTGGCTTCCGGTATTATCCAGAATTGATTATTTCGATTCCGGCAAGCGCTTCTTAATTTATAAGCATGCTCGACGGGGATAGTGCCATCCATCCCTCCATGAATAATGAATACGGGAACCTGAATCTGCTTTATCGCCTCGATCGGTTTAATTCGACTGAGATCCACATGGTAGAGGTTTTTTATCGCAAGCAAAATCGCCGGAATAAAAAGCCTGAGAACATATCTCCATCTCGAGAATTTCCATCTAATTAAGCTGACGATATCCATGAAGGCGGAGTCAGCCACTACAGCTGAAATCTCTTTAGTCTCAGCCGCTCCGAGGAGTGAAATAGCGGCTCCCATAGAAAAACCCAGGACGCCAATCTTACCTTTAACTCCTCTTCGCCGTATATAATCAACGGCTCCCAGGAGATCATTTTTTTCAAAGTAGCCGGCGGAAATATAACTGCCATCAGATTCACCGTGAGCTCGAAGGTCAAAGACCAGAATATGATAGCCATGATTTATCAGCTCTTTTGTTATCCCGAATACTCGTTCTTCAGGCTCTGATCTATTGGCGTTTATTCCATGCAGCATAATAACTACCGGACGTTTCTCGTTGTCTCCGAACCACCATCCCCGCAAATTCAATCCATCACGACTTGGAAATGAAACAGGTGAGAATTCTAGCCCAAATTTCCGAGGGTCGGTTAAGGGTTTACTGGAACGCCATAACTGCAACATTTTTTTGAAATGATAAGAGAGTGAGGCAAAAATTCCGTTGCTGGGTTTATTTAGAAATAGCCTTAACCAGTATAAGGCTCGTATTATCTGCATTTTGATGGCGAAATCCTTAGTTCTTGAATTCATGATCAGCTAAACAGCCAGGGCAATACGCATTTTCAAGTAATCGATCCGGCAGATTTGCGTAGTCAAATTAGGCTTATTATCGTAATAGTAAACCCAATACAGTATTAATGTCAAATTAAAACAGTAATTAACCAGTATCTTTTATCCCTGAAATAGTTGCGAGTATTAAGCAGGTTTACTGATGCTCCCGCAAAGTTAATCATTTATAAAGTTAATGAGGGGTTTGGGTAAGAGGTCTTTCACAGTTAATAATAGTGTCTGCTTTACATCCGGAAAAGGTAAATGGGTATGCCTGAGGAACCGAGTGTTGCGGTTGTAATAGCGAAGAACTATATAAAAAAATAAGATGAACTGCGCGGGAAATTACCGGACAATCTTACTAGTAATACCTTCTTTAATCATCCTCAACGGAATCCGCTGTTTGGAAGTCTGGTCTGGTCTTAATACGCATTCATTATTGAGTAAAATTAGCGAAGCAACAAGAAACACTAGATGAGGAGTAAAAGTTTATTCCAGTCAAAATCCAGATTATTATTCGGGAGCGCCTGAAAAGTGTTTCTCGGACTTCAGGACCTGTTTTCCCAGTTAACTTACAACGTAAGCTTGCAAAACCCGGCCAGCTTAGGGGTTTTATTCATAATGGGAGTATTAAGTGATCTCGGATTCCCGCTGTTGTTAACGCTGGAAATATTTGTCTTGTTTGCCAGCTACTATATTGGTCCTTTATCAATGCAGGTTGTACTTATCATGATAATGTTGTTGCTGGGTCGTGAAATCGGAGCTGCTATTCTCTATTGGGTGAGCCGTTTAGTGGGTATTCCCTTTCTTCAGTGGCTGGAGAAACATTTTTCATGGTTTCTTCGAGGAGTCGAGACCCTTAAATCAAGAATAACACAAAGGATTGCTCTGGCTGTAGTAGTGGTGAGGTTAACCCCGGGTTTCTTGCAAGTGCCTTCGATCGTTGCGGGAAGCCTCAAGTTGCAATACTGGCGCTTTGCACTGGGAGTGGTGATATCCTCATTGATTTATGATTCTGGTCTGGTTCTTTTTGGATTTATCGCCAGGGAAACAATTAAAAACGCAAGCCAGGATTTACAAAACTATTTTATATTTGGATTTATTTTGTTAATTATTGTGATGTGGTTGATTCTTTATTTTCGATTTCGTCATATTTTTGATAAAAGGGATAAACCGGATTAATATTTTCAGCCTATTTTGTTTTTTTAAGATCATCGAAAACTTCATGAGTTAGAGTTGTCCCCACATTCACTTTCTTGGTCTGGTAACGTTTTAACAGATGAATAGCTAATAAACCGAGAGGAAATATTGCCATTAGCGGGCTCCGACTGGTGATCAGCAAAACAGCGGCAGTTGATATTAATAATGCATAGGTTGCCCAACTGGATTTTCGAGTTGAAAAAAGGATAACGAGGGAGATCCCAGCTCCAATAAAGGCTTCGACCGTTCCGAGAGTAGCCAGCACGCTAAACGTAATTGCTCCGCCCAGTCCTCCTTTAAAACCCAGGTAGATAGACCAGCAATGCCCAATGACGGCGGCGTAGGCTGAGATTACCAGTATCAATTGGGAGTCAGTTAGCATCGAGGCTACGTATAGAGATAGTACACCCTTGCTCAAATCCATTATCAAGGCTAGTGCGAAAGGTAATCTCCCTATATTCCTGTGCAAAGCGGTAGCACTAATATGACCGTCCCCTTCCTGGCGAAGATCAATTCCTCTCCATATCCGTCCAATCATATATGCGGAAGGAATTGAGCCAATCAAATAACTTGAGACTATTGCAGCAATTCCAATGGGAACGGCCATTACCTACCTCTAATTGGTAATTATATCCAATTTGGGATCGTGAACGATTTGACCAGATGATCATTGTAAAAAACAGACCCACCACGCATAATAAAATTAGCTTATAAAAAGGGGGGATAACCATGTCGATTAAAACTAATGAATTTATTGATCTTGTTAAGAGCCGCAGGTCGATAAGAGCGTGGCAGGATAAACCGGTTTCTGAGGAATTATTATTACAGGCGATCGAACTGGCTACTTATGCGCCCAACGCTGGTAATCAGCAAAACTGGCATTTTTATTTAATCCTTAAACGAGAAACTATCAATGCTATTGCCGATGCAGTACAGGCCACCGCAGAGCGCATAGCAGCATGGCCTGAAGCTAAAACCATTGGGGATATCGCAAATCGAATGCTGCAGAGAACGGCGATCTTTAGATCAGCCCCGGTGGGCATCGCTGTCGCTGTTAAACAGTACCAATCGCCGATTGACCAGGTTTTAGCTTTAAAAGAGAAAACAGACCCTCAAGCGAAACAGATGAGGGAGTGGAGAAACATGGCCAGCAGTAAAATTCAATCTGTTTCTTCTGCCATCGCTAATCTGCTCCTGATATTGCATCAAATGGGCCTGGGCGGACTTTGGATGACGGGTCCGATCCAGGCTAAAGGCGATATCGAAAAGATTTTAAACGTACCTTCGGGAGAAGATATCGTTGCTTATATTCCGGTAGGATACCCCGGCGAGAGCCCTTCTCCAAGAGAAAGAAAACCAGTCAAAGAAATCTGTACCGTCATTCAATAGAATTCGTTTTTTTCCAGCTTCCGGCTTTCTGGAACAATTCTTCAGCGTTTCTGAGGGCAGTTTCAGTATAGCCGGAGCCGCCAAGCATTATCGCCAGTTCTCTAATACGGGATTGTTCTTTGAGGACCTCCAGAGTGCTGGTAGTCCGATTCCCGGAAACCTCTTTATGAACGTAGAAATGTGAATCGGCATATGCAGCTATCTGAGGCAAATGAGTCACGCAGATAACCTGGTGGTTTTTGGATAAAGCCCATAATTTTTCCCCAATAATGTCTCCGCTTCTTCCGCCTATCCCAATATCAATTTCGTCAAAAATCAGCACGGGAATACTATCCGCCTCTGAAAGTGCTCCCTTTAAAGCCAGAGTAAAGCGTGAGATCTCTCCCGTGGACGCTATCTTAGCCAGCGGTTTAAGAGGTTCGCCGGGGTTTGTAGAGACTAAAAACTCGACGTTATCAATACCTCCCGAATTAAAGGCATACAGGTTATTGTCCACTCCCAGAATTCCTTCGGCAGACCGGGTTTGTGTGATAGATACCTCAAACCGCACCTGGGACATTTCCAGTTCTTGCAGTTCTTTGGTTATATCTGTTTTTAATTGTTGTGCAGCTTGTGATCGCCTTAGAGTCAGATCTCTTGCCAATTGTCCCAGATCGTTTCGTAACTGGTCGCGTTGCTTTTTCAATTGTGTTTTTCTTTCAGACGAAATGCCGAAGCCTGCCAATTCCTGTTCGGAATTCCTCTGGAACATTAGAATCTCGGCTATCGTTTTGCCATATTTTCTTTTTAAATTGCGGATGAGTTCAAGACGTGATTCTATTTCTTCCAATCTTCTTGGATCATGTTCCAATTTATCACTGTACGCGAGTATTTCCCGGGCTACTTCCTCCAGGCCATAAACGCTCTTTTCCAGATAATCTAATTGCTGGACCAGGGAAGGATCCAACTCTACCAGCTTTTTCATTGCCTGGACGGCTTCATTCAATTTATTCAGGGCAGAAGCGGCGTAATGAGCGGAGGCACTCTCAGAGATAGCTTGATGAACGCTATTCGAATACTCTTTGAGCTTCTCACTGTGTGAAATAATACGCCTCTCATTCTCCATCTCCTCATCTTCAGCTTCGCGGAGCATGGCTATTTTTATCTCATTTATCTGGTACTTGAGAAATTCTTCTTGTCGAGTATTTTCTTTTTCTTTGTTTTCCAGGATGGCTAACTCGGATTCTATCAGCCGAAGTTGAGCTACATTATTACTGAAGTTGTTTTTAAGTGCCGACGTGCGACCATATCCGTCCAAAAAATCAAGGTGATATTTTTTGTCGAGTAGAGAAAGGTGCTCGCTTTGTCCGTGGATGTCAACCAGTAATTGTCCTACTTGCCGGAGAATCGTTTTTGTGACAGTGTTTCCGTTAATTCTTACCAGGCTGGGCTTCTGCTTTTTGATTTCACATTTTATTACTAAAGTGTCTTCAACAGATGTCAAATCCTTTTCTGATAAAAACATATGTAGTGAGGTATACCTGGGGTCCTGGGAAAGAGCGAAAACGCCTTCGATCCTGGCTTCGCTAGCTCCATAACGAATGAGATCATCTGAGGCAGTCCCGTTCAATAACAGTTCAACGGCATCCAGCACCTGGGATTTACCCGCCCCCGTTTCCCCGGTGATAATATTCAAGCCGACATCCAATTTCCAGTTGATGTCTTCAATAATACCCAGGTCTTTGACCCTCAACTCCAGCAGCAATCCACATCTCCTGAATCTTGAGATTGACGAATATTTTAACTTGTCGCTATTTTAGCATTTTATTGATTAAGTAGGAAAATCACCGCTTAAATATTTGACATAATTGCTTGGAAGTAATAAAATGTAGTCAGTGGGGTTGGGGAAACCAATAGAAGTACCTTTTTCATTACACCTCCTTTCTTTAGCCTACCGGATGCATCCGGTAGGCTGTCTTATTTATTCGGGATAGTTCAAAAAGAAAGCCTCGATATAAGAATCGAGGCTTGGCAACATTTTAAACAAAAATACGAGACTGAAATTAAAATCTGTCTAAATCGAATACGACTCTAAATAAATTTTTATAATCATTCTCGACCTGATTCATTTTAACAAAATCAATTCGGCTTATACTAGGCAGACTCAGATTGGTTTACTGACTTTAAGGACTAATACTGTCCTGATAAGACTTCAACTACCAAAGTCTACTTGTTACGTCTTCTCTGTACGCGAGTCATCTTCAGCACCCTTTTATGGTGCTTTTTACTCATCTTTTTTCTACGCCACTTGAGTGTACTTCCCATCCTGTTTCATGTCCTCCTGACCTTGTGTTGTTGTTTCCGAAACGACAAACTTATACTATATTACTACAAAATATGATTTTACGGAATAGCAAAATCACCTTTTTTCTAATTTGCAGATTGTAGCACAATAATTTCGGTTTCTTTAGGTAAAGAATTTTTATTTATCTCAATATTATTTGCATCTAATTTGCGGATCCCTTGTTTATTTTTGAGAAATTCATCAGCTCCAGCAATAGGGAAATCCGTTTTGGTATTCTTATAATGCATCGGGAATACTATTTTTGGTTTAATAGAATTAATAATTGCCGTCGCCTCCAGAGCATCAATGGTGAAGAAACCGCCGATGGGAATGAAAAGAACATCAACTGGACCAAGCTCCGAAACCAATTGCGGACTCAATTGATGGCCCAGGTCTCCCAGATGACACAGGTTTACCCCGTCGATGTTAAAGCAAAATATCAAATCATTTCCGCGCTGGCTCCCCTGGGTCTTATCGTGAAAGACGGGAATGGATTTGATTTCAATCCCTTTTATTACCTGAGATCCAGCTCCCGACAGTATTTTAGGGTTTCCCTTGATGCTTTTCACATTGTTATGGTCGCCGTGACCATGACTCACGGTGACTATCTCGGCGGACTCATTAATGGGTTTGTAAGTGAGATGCGCATCGGCAGTATAAGGATCCGTGATGATTCTGAGATCAGGTAGAGCGGTGATTAAAAAAGAGGCATGTCCCAACCATTTAATATTCATTTGTCTCTCCTTTAGATAGTGTTTCAGGCAGGTTATCAATAGTTAGATTATACAACAATTGGACGTTTTTATCGGTTATATTACTTATGAGATATTGACAAAAATACTTAAAAAGAATAATATATCCCTTAAATACTGCTGGGTTAAAGTACTTAATGCCGAATAAAATTCGCCGAGTAAAAATAATGGCAGATATGCAAGACAAAACACGAGATCAATTGATGCGTGTCGTTAATGACATCATTTATATGGCGCACCGCATCAGAGTACCCAGTAAGCGCGTCAAAGATATCTTTGTTGACCAGATCTTGAGACTAGACGAGCTGAAAGAGTACTTTGTTATCGAAGACGAATTAGAGCAGAAAGTCAAAGACAAGGGCGATTAAACAATCCGGTTTTCATCTTACTCATTTAACTATCTTCCGGTTAATTCAAAACCGTCTAACCAGGATTTCTGCGCTAAGGTTTAGGCCTCGTGTTTTTTCAAAAACCTGTCTATTCTATTTAGAGCCTCTTCGATATCAGACATAGCGGTAGCGTAACAGCATCGAATATGTCCTTCTCCGCATTGGCCGAAAGCTGTTCCAGGGACTACCACAACCTTCTCTTCCATTAACAATTTTTCGGAGAAATCATCAGCGCTCATGCCGGTCTTTTTGATCGAAGGAAAAGTATAGAATGCGCCTTTGGGTTCAAAACAGGACAATCCAATTTCGTTAAAGCCTTTCACCATAAATAATCTTCGACGATTGTAGTCTTCTACCATTTCACGGACATCCGGCTCGCCGAATTTTAAAGCTTCCAGAGCCGCATTTTGTGCCATTGTCGGACTGGAAAGCATGGTAAACTGGTGAATCTTTGTCATGGCAGCGATAACTTCTCGATTGCCGGCTGCGTAACCCAATCGCCAGCCGGTCATGGCATAGGCTTTTGAAAAGCCGCCCAGGAGAATTGTTGTCTCTTTCATTTCCGGCAAGGAGGAAAAACAGACTTCCTCAACGCCATAAACTAACCGCGCGTAAATTTCATCGGAAATTACGGTCAGGTTATGCCGGCGGGCAAGCTCAGCAATTTCTATCAAATTTTCCCGCGACATCATTGCGCCGGTTGGATTAGCTGGATAACCCAGCAATATAGCTTTGGTCCTCTGCGTAATTTGTGGTTCTATCTTCTCAGCTCTGAGCTCAAAATTATCTTCAATCCTGGTATCGACTCGAACGGGTTGACCTCCGGCCAGACAAATGCAAGCGGGGTAGGATACATAGCATGGATCTGCTATTATAACTTCATCTCCTGGATTCAAGATAGACCTCATAACCAGATCAAGAGCCTCGCTGACTCCGACGGTGATGAGTATTTCGCCCAGGGGGTCATAACTTATTTGATAATGATCATTTAGAAATCTGGCTACCTCTTTTCTTAATTCCGGCATTCCCGAGTTAGAGGTATACATAGTGTAACCCTTCTCGATAGAGTAGATCGCTGCTTCACGGATATGCCACGGTGTAGCATAATCCGGTTCGCCAACACCCAGTGATATCACTCCATCCATTCCGGCAACGAGGTCAAAAAACTTGCGTATTCCAGATGGCGCAAGTTCGGCAACGCATTTGGAAATTTGAATTGAGTATTGTCTATCTTCAATAGCCATAGGTCTCTCCTGTTGATTACCGAAAAATACCAGCTAAAGCACAAAAGGCTGTCGTTTCAAATCGTCTCTAGCTCCGAGTATCTCTCCGTCCTCCTTATATTTTTTTAGCATGAAGTGGGTGACTGTACTTTGAACTCCCTCGATAGGAGCCAGTTTTTGTGAAACGAAGTTGGCTACGTCCTGAATCGTTTTACCGGTAACGATGACCAGGAGGTCGAAGGTCCCGGAAAGTAGATATACTGTATGTGCTTGAGGGAAACGGTAAATACGCTCAGCGATAGAGTCGAATCCAACGTCCCTTTGAGGTGTTACCTTCACTTCGATCAAAGCAAAAACATGCTCATATCCTACTTTGTCCCAATTGATGATCGTTTTATATTTGAGGATAACTTGATCCTGCTCAGCCTTTTGAATGGTTTTTATTACCTCGGCTTCAGAAATCCCGGTCGCACCAGCAATTTGTTTGACGTTTGTACGCGCATCGCTTTCTAATATTTTCAGAATATCTTTTAGCATCAAAATTTTCTCCCCACACATTGAAATATTGTATACCAACTATTTTGAGAGATCCATAACTGAAAAACCAGGAGGATGTACTTATTGTAGCATTTGAGGAACATGCTTTCAAAATACCATGGCCAGTGTCTTTAGAATTGGCCATAGAAAGGCTAAAAATATCCTCTAATGTCCCTAGTAAGTAATAAATCTAGGCAGGAAAGTGGATAAGGGAGGAAAGGCAATAAATAAGACAATACCTGCAAAGAAAGGAACGAGGAAAGGCATTACGCCTTTGAAAATAGTTTGCAAGGGTATGTCTTTGGCAATGCCCTTGACAACGTAGGCATTAACACCTACCGGTGGGGTGACTACGGCGGTCATGCTGAGGACAGTAATCATGACACCGAACCAGATCAGGTCATATCCCAGGTTAGTGATAATCGGGTAAACAATGGGTGTCAGGAGTACAATGATAGCCATTGCGTCAATGAAACATCCCAGGATAAACCAGAAGAATACGATCAACAGTATGATAACAACCGGCGGGACTGCCAGGGTACTAACCAAGTTAGCCAGGACAATAGGCATCGTGGTTCGAGTGATGAAGTGTCCGAAAACAATGGCTCCTGCAATCAGCAGCATAATCATACAGGATAAACGTAATCCCTCCTTGGTGGATTCAAAGAAATTCTTCCAGGTTAGCTGCCGATTTATAATTCCGATAATTAGAGAACCAGCCGCGCCAATAGCTCCTGCCTGAGTAGGGCTGAACCATCCGGCAAACAGGCCGCCAAGGGTAACAATAAAGAGAATAATGGTATCGATTAGCCCTCTAAGAGAGAGGATTTTTTGTTTAAACGTGGTTGGTTGGCCTGCCGGACCAGCTGCGGGATTAAGCCGGCAAATAATAAAGACTGTGGTGATGAAGAGGATTGCGAGAATTATTCCCGGGATAATTCCGCTAATAAAAAGTTTACCAATCGATTGTTCGGTTAAGACTCCATATACTATAAAGGTGGTACTCGGTGGAATAATTATTCCGAGACCTCCGGCTACAGTTACGGTTCCGGTAGCCAGCTCATCACTATAACCATACTTTTTCATTTCCGGCAGAGCCACTCTGCCGATAGTAGCGCATGTGGCTGAGGTAGATCCGCAAATAGCGCCGAATCCGGTTGAAGCTGCAATAGTGGCAATGGTTAATCCACCTGGGAGATGTCCTAGAATCATATAAGCGGTGTCGAAAAGCTTTCTGCCTATTCCTGATGCAAAGGCGTAGCAGCCCATAAGGACAAACATGGGAATAACTGTCAGAGGATAAGAAGAAATCTGCTCAAATATATCCCTGGGAAGCAAACTCAATCCTGCGGCGGGAGAAGCCAGATAGGCAAATCCAGCCATTCCGGCGAGGGCCATGGCAAATGAAATTGGCATTCCAATGCAGAATAGTAATAGCATCACTCCTATCCCGATGCCTCCGATAACAATAGGACTCATCTTTTAATCACCTCGATTGCCGAATTCGCCACGTCCCTGAGCAATACCAGGCAGAGAGGGATGCAACTGATTCCAATCCATAATACAAAGGGAAAAATGGGTATTCTTGAAGCTGACGTTATCTCGTTGACATTTTTCAATGCGTGAGCGTATTCAAAGCTTTTCCAACTTAGAATGACAAATAGTCCCAGTCCCAGAACGGCGACGATAAAATTGAAAGTCTCCCTGATCTTTTTAGGGAAGTTGTCGACAAATTCCAAACGGATATGTCTGCCGTCGATTTTGGCAAAGGCGAGACCGCCGGCAATGGCGATTACCTGTAAGAAATATACCACTTCAGTGCCAGCTGCCAGTGGTTTATGGAATAACTTGGCTCCCAATACGTCGATTATTGTTGCAATGATCATTCCCACAATCCCGATTATCGCAATTCGCTCAAACCAGGCACTTAACCACAAGCTGAATTTACTCAACCCTCGAAAAATGCGGGCGAATGTAAAAAACCTTTTATCGGGGTCTTTGGATTTTTCCATAAACTAACCTCTCAATGAGAGAAACAATTAAGATGTGTCTGGAGAGAGGCTGGCTTCTCTCCAGACACTAAATGGAATTAAAATCTGCAACCGGATTTATTTGACTGCGCCCTCGGAAGGAATTTTTTGGGCTGCAGCTTGCTGGTCCCAGTATGCCATGCGGTCTTTAATGAATGTAAGCTGGTCTCTAACGGTTTGCTCTGAGGAACCTTTGGCGACCATTTTCTTGACGTAGTTTTCCATGACCGGCTGAACCGCCGCTTTCCACCTGGCGGCTTCATCGTCTGGTAATGTGATAAACTCGGCTCCCTGAGCAATAGCAGTCTGGAACCCAATGACGTTAACGTTGTTCCAACCCACCGCGGATTGAGGTTGGATTTTAGTAAAGACATCGGTAAATATTTTCTGAATATCGGCGGGCAAGCTTTTCCATTTGTTGTTGTTCATAACAATGTAGAAAAGGTATTGATTACCGATTGATGGAGCATAAGTGGTGTACTTGGTAACATCCGCCAGCTTAAAGCTTTTTAAGGATTCGGCACCGACCAGTAGACCGTCAATGGTGCCTTTGGACATGGCTTCGTAAACCTCAGCCATAGGAATATCACGAGGGGTGGCTCCCAGTGCAGCTTCTGCTTCAGCAACTTCTCCGGCGCCTCTCATGGTCTTGCCTTTGAAGTCCGCCAAAACGCGTATCGGAGATTTAGCCATGTTAATAGAGGCAGTAGTACCACCATCAACAAGCAGAATATGAAAACTGTCCCATTCTTTGGGCTGGTATTTAGCTAGAAAATCGAGAGCTACATTAGTACCTACCCAGCTTGAATTATAGCCTACCGGAAGGTCAAGTGCTTCGGTTACCGGGAACCTCCCTGCAGTATAACCTATATGTGAAAGGCCGATGTCCGCAAGCCCTTGCTCGATGCCATCCGCTGTTTTAGGCCCGGTCAGGATAGACCCTCCGGCAGCATAGGTGATATCAAGTCGGCCGTTGGAAAGAGACTGAATTTCTTTCAGAGCATCTCCCATCATTGGGGCCAAAAAATGTGATGGAGGTAAATAACATGAAGCTGTTAATTTTATTATCTGTTGAGAAACTGGAGAGGTGCTAGCTGGTGCCTGGGTTGAAGTTGTTTTTGAGGGAGTTGGTTGGCAAGCGCTGAGAGTAACCAGAACAACCAACAGAGAAACTACCGCGATCATGAGATAGGTTCGTCTTTTGTGCCACATAATCCACATACCTCCTTATTTGCCAAAAAAATAGTCAAATTAAATTTGAGGTTGGGCAGTGCTGGAATTTATTTATTATCCTTGTCGATGTGCGAAATCGACATCTATTTGGAAATTAGGCAAATTGTACCACTCCATTACAGGCATGTCAAGCTAAATGATTTTAACTTGTGATTGAATAGATATATTTCGATAAATATCGACAGATCAAGTTGGCATAATACGCGGGGTATGTTACAATATTGCTCACTGTAATGAAAGGAGAAATTGATGGGAACAGACCTTGCTATGTTGCTAGCCGACTTAAAGGAAGATGAAGCGATAAAACTAACGAAAGAGCGATTAGCTTCCGGAGAAGATCCTATGAAAATTCTCCAGGACAGCCGAACCGGCATGGAAATAGTAGGAAAACGTTTTGCTTCAGGAGAGTATTTTATCCCTGATTTGATTTATTCTGGAGAAATATTAAGACAAATTAGCGAAATTGTTAAACCTCAAATGACTCAAGGTATGCAAACTCAAAGGCTGGGAAAATTTCTCCTGGCGACTGTCGCGGGAGATATTCATGACATAGGAAAAGATATTGTAGGTTTTATGATGGATATCAGCGGATTTGAAGTCATCGACCTTGGAATCGATGTACCTAAGGATAAAATCGTTTCCAGGATACGGGAAACTCAGCCTCAGATTGTTGGCTTAAGCGGTTTTTTAACTTTAGCATTCGATTCAATGAAGGACACGATTGAGGCGATCAATCAAGCCGGGCTTCGGGACAAGGTGAAAATAATGATAGGTGGTGGGCAGATAGACGAGGAAGTGAGACGGTACACTGGAGCGGACGCTTACCGGCCGGACGCTGTTGCAGCAGTAGCTTTGGCCAAAGAATGGATGGGAGCTAAATAAATGAACGAAGCATCGGAAGGACTGTCGCCACAGGAAAAACTGAATGCCCGGTTTAAAGCCTGGCTGGAAGCGGAAACCATACAGTTTACCAGTCCGCAAGCTAAAAACAGCTATCGTGAAAGAGTGCAAAGGCTGATTGACGTGATCCAATTGCGAAAACCGGATAGAATTCCGGTTGCTCCGAGGGTGGCTTTTTTCCCAGCTCATTATTCGGGCATGACGCTGGAATCTGCGATGTACGATTATGAACAAGCTGCATCAGCATGGCAAAAATTTACTCTTGATTTTGAGCCGGATGCGGCATCCGGGTCGAGTCCTGGATCGGGGAAGGTTTTAGAGTATTTGGATTACAGGCTTTTCAAATGGCCTGGGCATGGATTAGCTCCCAACATACCTTTCCAGTATATTGAAAAGGAATATATGAAAGCTGAAGAATATGACGAGTTTATCTCAGATCCGTCAGCTTTTCTTTTTAAAAAATACCTAGGGCGGATTTGTGGAAAACTGGAGACTCTCCAAAAATTGCCTTCCTTGTTTTCCTTCCTTGAGTTCGGTACATTTCTGGGCTGGCTTGTATCTGTAGGCGATCCTGGAGTGCAAGAGGCTTTAAACTCTTTAATGAAAGCCGGTCAGGAAGCTGCTCGATGGTCTCGAATCGTCGCAGATTCAGACAGAAAGCTAATGTCATACGGTTTTCCTACGTTATCTGGCGGATTTACTAAAGCTCCGTTTGATACAATTGGAGATACGTTGCGGGGTACTGCCGGTATTGCCAAGGATATGTATCGACACCCGGATAAGATAATTAAAGCCGTGGAACAACTGACTCCTTTGATGATTGAAATGGGGATTCCGAAAGCATCCGCAGGAGCGAGCCCGATTGTGATGATTCCACTTCACAAAGGTGCGGATGGATTCATGTCGGATGCGCAGTTCAAAAAATTTTACTGGCCATCCCTAAGAGCGGTTATTCTGGGATTAATTGACAGAGGTTTAGTACCCTGTTTATTCGCGGAAGGTGGGTATAATTCAAGATTGGATATCGTTAAGGATCTGCCATCAGGTAAGACCATCTGGTATTTTGATCAGATAGATTTACAAAGAGCTAAAGACACGGTAGGAAAAATAGCTTGCATGATGGGAAATGTCCCTTTATCGCTGTTAATAAGCGGCTCAGGAGATGACGTTCGGAATTATTGTAAGAATCTTATTGATATTGCGGGGAAAGACGGCGGATTAATCATTGCTACCAGATCAGGTGTGGATTTAGCCAATCCGGAAAACTTCAGAATCATGATTGATACATCCAAGACATATGGACGGTATTGAAGCTGAAATAGTTTTTGCTCTAGAAGGTCGTGTTCATCTTTCCGAGCAATTGGGTCGTAATACTTCCGTCGATAATATGTTCGGCCAGTTCTTCGTCGGTCATACCCAGAAGCTCTTTAAAGACATATTCATTATGTTCACCCAGGCACGGAGAAGGCTGGTTTAATTCGCGCGGAGTTTTTGACAGCATAAAACAAGACTGAGGCTCAAATTTCTGATTTCCCATAACAGGGTGATTTAAAACCGTAAAATAATGGCGACTCTTTAGTTGGGGATCGTTATAAATATCTGAGGGTTTTTCCACGATATTGGATGGAACATCTGCATCCTGTAAAATCTTTTCAGCTTTTTCTGCAGTATTGCTTAAGGTCCAGATGGAGACAATTTTCTCGAGCTGATCCTCATGATTTTTTCTGACCAGAAGAGATTCAAATTCAGCCTGGCAGGCTAATTCAGGCTGGCCGATTGCATGACAGAACCGTATCCATTGTTTCTCACTCTGAACCGAAATTGCAATCCATCTGTCATCGCCCTGGCACTGAAAGACTCCATGGGGGGAAGCATAAGCGAGCCGATTCCCATTTCTGCCCGTTATGTTTCCATTAATCTGATAGTCCATAATAGGGGGAGAAAGAAAGTGCAAAGAAGTTTCGAATTGGGATTGTTCAATATATTGTCCTTTCCCGGTACGGCGACGATAAGCCAGCGCGGCTAATATGGCGAAGGCGCTAAAACGGGCGCTAACATAATCCGTATAAGCTCCGTAGGGAGGGGCTGGTAACCTGTCCGGCCAGCCGCTGATTTCAGTAAACCCGCTGAAGTTACAGGCATTCTGGCCATAACCGGCATAGCTGGAATGTGGCCCGCCTCTGCCCTGCATGCTGGAACTATAGTAGATAATATCCGGTCTAACCTTGCAAATATCATCATATCCTAATCCCCATTTCTCCATCGTTCCGGGAGAGAAAGACTCTGTAACGATATCTGCCCATTTGATAAGTTTCCAGGCGAGTTTCATTCCATTCGGATTTTTTAAATCAATGCTGACGCTGAGCTTGTTAGGATTGTGGCGGCCGAAGAACATGCTGTTATCCGGAGTGGGAATATCTCCAACAAATGGGCTATTAACCCGATTTGTATCCAATCGCTTGTGTGATTCCACCTTAATTACAGTGGCTCCGTGGTCAGCCAGATACCGAGAGCTGGATGGACCAACAACTACCCAGGCAAATTCAGCCACCTTGACTCCGGTAAATACTTTTTTCATATCCATCTCTACGGTCCTTCCAATCAGATTATTCCCTGGCCCTTTAATAAATTTAATCTGGTTTCAGAAATACCCAATTCTCCCACAAAGATTTCATGATTGTGCTCTCCGATTAGAGGTGCCCGGACCTTATATTTCAAAGGGGTCTCACTCATCTTAATGAAAGGTCCGCAATAAGGCAATGATGCTCCCAATTCGGGGTGGAATAAGTTTATCCAGTAGTTGCGAGCTTTAAGCTGGATATCTTCGCTGATATCTTTAGTATTCGAAACTGGAGCAATAAGGATCTGGCGATCAAAAGCGCCTTCCAGGTACAATTGATCTTTCGTTTTGGTAAGAGTAAATTTCTCAATCGCTTTTCCCACTTCATCGGCTAGCTGCTGGGTTAAGGCTGAGGCGTTATAGTCTTTCCACCAGTTTAGCCCGGTAAGCCATTCAGGAGCCATGTCTGCTTCAGCCATCCACTGTACCAATCGTTCGGAAGAAGACGCATAAGGGTCATTTCCGCCAATAGCCAGTATCATAATGTAACCGTCGCGACATTTGAAATATATCGGTTGTTTTACTCCAGTACTTGGGACGTAGGAAACAGCGCCCATTCGGTGGAATTCAATACCGCATACATCCCACATCGGCAAAATATTCATATTTGGAGATACTGCGGCTTCTTGCATGGATACATCCACAAATTGACCTTCACCACTTTCCAGGCGGTAAAGTAGCGCTGTTAGAGCGCCGATGGCTCCTTCGGCTCCGCCGAACAGCGTGGCTTGAGGGAAACCGATCCAAACCGGGGCTCGGTCCGGGTCACCACAATCATTGAGAAATCCACCACTGGCCCAGATCGTTAAATCACTGGCCTTATAACTGGATTTTGGCCCCTGCTGTCCGAAAGGGGTAATAGACGTCAATATGATATCCGGTTTAATTTT
>DEUU01000057.1:4126-8947 GCA_002362735.1 Dehalococcoidia bacterium UBA3254 | reverse complement strand
ACGTCTGCAGTTTGGACCAGTTTTTTAAACAATTCTTGTCCTTCCGGGTTATGGATATCCAGGGTGATACCCCTTTTGTTGGTATTGTACGCGAACCATACCAAACTTTTTTCCGGATCGGCGATGTTCTTATAATACGGAGCAACTCGAGAAAAGCTTCCTCCGGGCGGTTCAATCTTAATGACGTCCGCTCCAGCGTCCCCGAGCATTCGACCGCCCAGCATACATCCGAATTCGGTTAAATCCAGAACCCGGTACGGCAATAGGGCGGAGTTGTTTTCCTGATCCATTACCATCTTCTTAATTCCTGCGTTAATAATATCATTTGCTTTGTATACAGCTGGTACATTGACAATTGAGTGCGGATTAAATAGTTGGACAACAGTCGGATGGGATAGAACCTGGTTATGCCTGTTTTTGAAAAGGGCATGATGTTTGGTCACTACTCCCGGTAATTTAATGTTCACTTGAATCGCTAGATTCAGACTTTTTGTACAAGTTGGAAGCGGATTATTTTTTATATTATTTCGCAGACCGGTTGAAAAGTCAAATAAAGTCCAAAATAAGAGTCGCCGCTGATGTTAGCTTTTTCGATGATTGTCTCCTTTCGATCAAGAGCATCGAAAATAAACTGTAAACTTGAATACTGAGCTTGTGAATGGGTTTCTTTAATTTGAGACAGAGTAAAATTCTCTGAGATCTCTGTTAGCCGATCCGACTGGATCGGCTAACACGTTTCCAAACAATTTGAATACCTATTTCCCCATAATGGTTTGGGGTAAGAACGTAATAATCTGTGGGAAGGCCATGCATAAAGCCAGAGCTACCGCCTGGAGAGAAATAAAAGGAACTACGGATTTATAAATATCTACGGTAGAAATACCCTTGGGAACAATACCTTTCATATAGAACAGGTTAGGTCCGAAGGGGGGAGTCAGGAAACCCAGTTCCATATTAAGGATGAACAGGACTCCAAACCACATAGTATTGAAACCGAGGGTGTCCATCAAGGGGACAAAGATCGGGATGGAGAGAATCATGATAGCCCATGGGTCCATCAAGCAACCCAGGAAAAGGTAGATTAGCTGTATACCGATAAGTATAAACCAGCGGTTAACTCCAATAGCGCTTAATGAATTCACTATGAATTGCTGTCCGCCTACGGCTGCAAAAACATTACCAAAGGCTAAACCGGCAGATACGATCCAGCCAATCATACATACAAGTTTGAAGGTATCTGTGTTAGACCTGATAAAGTTGTGCCAGTTAAAGCGGCGGTAAATAAGAGCGCAAATGACGGCCCCAACAGCGCCCACGGCAGCCGCTTCGGTGGGTGTCGCAATTCCTCCAAACATTGAACCCAGGACAGCTATTATCAAGAGAATGGGTAAAATAACACTCCTTAAACTAACAAACTTTTCTTTCCAGGTAGCCCTTTCTTCGGGTGGAAGAGCTGGACCCAGACTGGGGTTAATGCGGCAGGCTATGGCAATGTAGGCCATGTAAAATATAGCTAAAATTATGCCGGGGATAACGCCTCCCATAAACATTTGCCCAACGGATTCACCCGCAGTTAAAGCCCAGACAATCATCATACTACTCGGAGGAATAAGCTGGCCCAAGCCACCTCCGGCAGCCACGCTGCCGATGGCAATGGTCTTGTTATAATTACGTTTGAGCATGGCAGGGAGCGAGATCATTCCCATGGCTACGATTCCAGCTGCGCTGACGCCCGACATAGCTGCAAAAATAGTGCAGATAACGACAGTTCCAATAGCCAGACCGCCAGGGACGCCGCCGAACCATTTATACATCATTTCATAAAGGTCGTCAGCGACGCCGGACCTTTCCAGCACCGCCGCCATTAGAATAAACAGGGGGATCGCCAAAAATCCGAAGTTATTCATGACGCTGAACATGGCGTTAACGGCTATCCCCAGACTGTTGGGGCCTATTAAAAATAAAGCGACAAACATGCTGACGCCGCCCAGAACGTAGACCACCGGTAGTCCGGTAGCAATAACAACCATGAGACCTAGGAAAAGTATAAGAGTGGCAATCTCTGCGCTCATAAAATTTCTTCCTTTCCAGCTATGCAGCGTATATCACGGATGTATTTGGCGAAGCCTTGCAGCAGCATGAGAAACGCTCCGACCACGATCAGCATCCTGGATGGCCACATAGGGGGAGCCCAGGGACTTTGAGTCCTTTCATTTAAGACAAAGGCTCTCACCGCTAAATCCCAGCCTTTCCATATCAATATTCCTACAAACATGAAAAAGAAAATGCTGGTAATAAGGTCCAGGATAGCCCTGTTCCTGGGGGATAACCTGGTCCAAATGATATCTACGGTAACATGAGCCCCGAATCTAAGAGCGTAGGCGCCGCCCATCACAAAGGTAGCGCCAAAGAAAATTTCACTCAATTCCAGGGTAAAAATCTGAGTGATGTTGAATTGTCGCGCAATTATTTCAAAAACAACCACTAATGTTGAGAGAGGTATCAGGAAGCTGAATACTTTTCCAACCCATTCACTGGTATTATCAATTGTATGCAGTATATAGTAGAGTGGACTCTTTTTGGTAACGTTGGCGTTATACATGATATGACCTTCCTAGCCGATCTTTACGGGTATTACCTTCCAAATAGGTAGTTTTCACACTAATTTACGCCGCAGATATACAAAGGATTAAGAATTGTATCGTTATTTTGAGTTTTTATACTGCACTACTAAAAGCAGGATTTAGAACGTCGAATAGCAAGCCAGGAATTACCTGGCTTGCTATTCATCAGATATTACTTGCTGGGATTGGCCGCGTTATATTTTCTAATATAATCAATGGCTTTTGCGGCAGTGGCATCCTTGGCGGCAGTAGTATCCCAGAGTTTTTCGGACTCAGCTCGAATGGTAGCTACATCAGAATCGGGTAAATTGGAGAACTTTACTCCAAGTTTCTGTAGAGCTTCGACCGTCACGTAGTTGTATTGCGGGTTATAGATATCGGCATCCCAGACTCTCCACTCATTGAAAGTGTTAGTGACGATGTCCTGAAGGTCTTTTGGCAGTGAATTCCAGTCATTCTGGTTGATAAGGACATTATGGGTTGCGCCCCAGGCTAACTGCGGGAGATAACCGTAGCCGGCGACCTCGTTGAATTTGTTCAAGGGTACCATGGAGGACGCTACCAGACAACCATCAAGAGCACCCATCTGTAGTGCAGAATAAACCTCCCCCAGAGCCATGGTGATGGGAGAAGCTCCCAGGTTCCCCAATAAGGTCAGATAAATACTCCAGCTGCGAATCTTTTTGCCCTTTAAATCCGCCAGAGAGTTGATTTGTTTGGTGGTGAACAGCGTGATACCTACTCCACCGGCATCATAAACACCCAGTAGATAAGCGCCTTGCTTAGCATATTCAGGACGGAAGATCGCATTAAAGCCATCCGGAGCAAAGATGACATCATCCATTATTTTTTTATTCATCCACTGCATGGGCAGACCATCTTCTACTACGCCCGAAGGAATGACTCCGGCGTTCTGTCCGCCGATGGTGACCGACATATTCAGGACTCCGGTACCCGTGGCGGTTACTACATCAGTGGCTTGCTGTACAATAGAACCAAATGGATATTTGGTGATCTGGATTTGCCCCTTGGTATTGGTGTTAATCATTTCGATGAGTTTATCGACATTCTTGTTAACACTGTTATCACTTTCTGAAATGTAGGGTTGAAGTTTCCATTTATAGACTTTACCTGCTGCCTGGGTAGTAGTTGCAGGCGCGGAAGTAGAGGCTGGAGCTGAAGTGGTGGGTTGGGTGGTAGTTTGGGGTGGTTGAGTGGTGGTTGGTGTTGATGAACAACCGGCGATTACCAGAGCGAGAATGCTGATGACAAGGATGATTGCGACTAGTCTCTTAATCAAGTTCTATACCTCCTATATTTCCAGGCTATTTTTACTATAATAACGAACGTACCTTGCTCGATAAGAAATTCTTTGCTGCTCGTACTAGAAGTAGTGAATGAGCTATAAGCACTTATTTGTATTTACATTAATATTTTAAAGTTTTTAGGTTTGTCTACTATCTGGTCAGTAAAGTGGCTGGATAGTAAAATGGGTATCTGGAAAGCCCTGAGGTGATAACATAAAGTTATCATATCGGCGCAGTATTGTCAAAATAATTTACTGGTGTTAAATGTATCCTAGACATTCATTTAACTTTAATTCGATCAGCTTATCACGTGCAGGGAGTCCTTCTTTATTCCATCCCCGGCAAAGATAATATTCATTGAGCATAGGTTCGATGTTCGGGAGGTTATCCATAGCTCCGCCCTGTCCCCTCTTTTGGAACAGAATCCTGGGAGGCAAGGTATCGTCTTTGCGGCCGATGCCTCTCCTGACGTTGAACATGCGTCTTAGGTTGAATATACGTTCGCCGATGTTCAATAATTCCGGGAAATCAATCTCCCATCCGGTCACATTATTCAGCAACTCGGAAAAAAAGCTCGGGACCGGAACTCGATTGGCCAGGAAAGCACATACCAGAGAGGAATTGACCATGGAACCAAAGTTCTGGGTTTTAGCGATAAGGGTTCCCTTCCCTTCACTGCTAAAACGATCTAATACGCGGGGAAACCCCAGATCCTGGAATTGCGCCAGGTCCGTTTTAGCATTGGCTTCCGGCGGATTGATATAGCCTTCGATTCGCATGGACATTACCGTAGATTCGATGTGGGTAGCTCCAATAGAGCCCGTGGCATATTGCAGTGCGATCCCATTAGCTGCTCGCGGATCATGGGCAGGAAACTCGAGCCCTTTGAC
>DEUU01000057.1:3678-3875 GCA_002362735.1 Dehalococcoidia bacterium UBA3254 | reverse complement strand
CTCGAGCCCTTTGACGTGGATCGCATATTCTTTAGCGGGTCCGCCAATGAACTCGGCAGCCCGTCTCACTCCTTCTCCAAGAATGTCTCCGATATTTTCTCTTTCACCGATTTGCTTTACAAGTTTCAACATCGATTCCGAGTTTCCCCAGGTTAAATCAAGCCCACCAGTATCCTTTTTGGTGATCAGGCCTTTTT
>DEUU01000057.1:0-3427 GCA_002362735.1 Dehalococcoidia bacterium UBA3254 | reverse complement strand
GGCCTTTTTCATAGCATTCCATGGCGAAAGCGACGACGCCACCTGTGGAAATCGTATCCATACCGTAACGATTGCAGAGAGTATAACCTTCCTGCAAAGCTTGAGGATTATCAATCAGGCAATTGGTACCCATCGGCGCCCAGAACTCCCAGCACATAAACCTTTCGCCTTGCCGGTTTTGTTTTGATTCTGCACAACGGTACGGGCATCCGTGACAGTACAAAGGCAATGCTCCCCTTACCGAATCGGCAATTCGGTTAGCCCCGGGAAAATCTCCTATTTGCCAGTTTTTCATTGGAGCGCCGCCGACCCGAACGAAGCCCTTATACAGCTCGATCTCCCGATCTTCAGCTTCTTCCAGATCTTTAGGTTTGGGTGGAGCGAAATCGAAAATCCTGGCGATGCTATGCTTTAAGCCAACCTCATTATGGATAATGATTGGTAATCTCCCTCTAACTACCACTGCTTTAAGTCTCTTAGAACCCATTAAAGCGCCGAAACCGCATCTGGCCGCGGCGCGGCCTTGCTTTCCATCGCTCATAATACAGGCGATTTTCACCAGTCTTTCTCCTGCAACGCCGATGGAGGCTACGCTGGCGTTAAGATCAGTCTCGTTTTGTAAGATATCGCTGACCTCATAAGTATCCTTACCCCAGACCTGGCTGGCATCACGGATTTCAACCTTCTTATTGTGGACCCAGAGATAAACCGGTTTGGCTGCTCTGCCGACAACGACTATCCCGTCCCAGCCTGTTCTCCGCAGTTGGTAAGCCCAACTGCCGCCGGCAAAAGCCTGACCAATGATTCCGGTTAAGGGAGATATTCCAGCGACAACGTAGCGACTACTGCTGGGAATAGAGGTACCACTGAGGGGGCCAGTCATAAAAATCAGAGGGCTCTCTGGAGCCAGAGGCTCAGTATTTTGATTCGTCTCATCCCAGAGGATTTTAGTGGCCAGGCCGGTCCCTCCCAAATATTTTCGCAGTAGCCTGTTATCGAAAGTGACGCTATGACAATAGCCGGTATCCAGATTGACTCTTAATATGTTGGCTGAATATTGACTATCTAACATTCTCTCTTCTGAAATTAAAATTGTTTTCAGGAATTTCAAGGAAGATCACAGGAAGTAATATCGTTCGAATTAGAAATATTGCACGTTAATTTGACATTAACTTTTAACATTACCGGATAGAGGTTGAGTGTTGAGCACCGGGTATAGAAAATTGAATAGTACTTTCCGATCAGATCCTCGACCCGGTAGAATACGTGTTGCCTGTGGGAGTCCACCGCTAACATAAAATATTTTTAACCGGGCCGAGGTATCTGTATGATCAGGATTTATTTGAATACACCTTTCTGGTGAAGGTCTTCAATTTCTTTTTGTGACATGCCAAGGATATCTCTACAAATGTAATCGGTATGTTCTCCCAGCAATACCGGGCGTTTTACCTGAGTTTCAGCTCTGGATAGCTTAATTGCTGCTGGATGGTAGTAATGTAATTTTCCCATGTAGGGGTGTTCAAGTTCACGGTAAAAATTCTGATAGTTGAGCTGAATATCATTATCCATATCTTTCGAGTTTTCTACTACTCCAGCTCCGATCCCGGCTCCCTGCAATATTGCCATGACGCGTTCGGGAGTCTGGTCTTTCGTCCACTCATCAATCTTCTGATCAAGCTCATCGCTATGCTTCACCCGGCTTTCAGCTTTATCGAACCTGGGATCGTTAGCCCAGGCCGGGTTTTCCATCAGTTTTTTAAGAGTTTGCCATTCTTCGTCGCTCATTACAGCAATCGCGACCCATCGGTCTTCGCCTTTACAGCGATAAATTCCGTGAGGAGCAGCATAATCATTCTTATTGCCTTTGAGAGCGGGCTTTCTTCCATTGGCCTCGTATTCCAGTATCAACGGAGTCACGCAGTTCAGCCCGGCTTCAAATTGGGAATGGTCTATGTACATACCTTTGCCGGTGCGGCGCTTGTAATCCAGGGCCGAGAGGATGGCCAGACCTGAGAACATGGGAACGAACTGATCGGTGTAATAAGTCGTAGGAGCTAAGGGCTTTCTATCAGGCCAACCGGTGAATGTATCCATCAAAGTTACGGCTGTCATAATACTGCCAAATCCGGGTTGGGTAGCCATAGGGCCGGTATGACCGTAGCCGCAGGTCCGCATCATGATCAGATCGGGTTTAACTTTCTTAAGACCTTCATAATCAAGGCCCATTTTGTCCATAACCCCCGCCGGGAATCCTTCGCCGACTACATCTGACCATTTTACCAGTCTTTTAAAAATATCTATAGCTTCAGGCTGTTTCAGGTTTAATGTAATACTGAGCTCCGGAGCGGTATGCGTGATAGAGAAGAAGACGCTGCGTTCCAGGCCCGGGGGCTCTCCTTTTTTATATGTTGGAGCCCAGGGTTCCCATACCCTGACCGGGTCAGGAGCGACTCCACTTTCAACTCTTATAGTAGTGGCTCCATAATGGCTTAAAAAATTCAAGGTATAAACACCCACCCCAGCCCAGCAAAGTTGAACTACTTTTACCCCTTCTAACGGTTTCTTTGGCACGTTCATATCCTCCTAATACTAGATAACCCGGCGTTCTTTAAGAGTTTTGATCTTAGCGGCAGAAATCTTTAATTCTTTTTGGTATATGTCGGTATTATTCTCGCCGATGAGAGGTGCCCTTTGTTTGGGTCCACAGTATCCCTCACTCAATTTAACGGCGCCCCCTGGATATTTAAGGCTGGTCCCTAATTCAGGATGCTCGATCTCTTTCCAGAATTGTCTGGCTTCAAGCTGTGGATGGTTCAAGACATCCGAAGCGTCGTTGCACGGCCCGATCTGGAAGCGATTTTCAATGGCCATTTTGAAAAGCTCGGCTTTGGTATGCTTTTTAAAGAATTGAGCCAGAATAGCGATTACTTCTTTAGCCTGCTCCGGACTCAAATCTTTCCAACCGTTTTTATCCCAATCCCAGTCCTTCAGGAATTTGATATCAACACCATCTTTTTTAACCGCTTCGATTAAAACAATATTACCTTTGGCGGAGGTGGAGTTAAGCATCAGATTAAAGGCGATATCTCCGTCCTGGCATTCCCAGAGCAGGGGATTATAAAAAATAGTCCCATCTTTCAAGGTGACGGATCCGCGGGCACGCCCGTGCCGCGAAAGTATTCGCCCGAATAAAGCGTAGGGACCTTCAATTTCAGCGGATGCTACGATGGAACAGGCTTGTTGAACGGAGGCATCCACATGCTGGCCCAGCCCGGTCGAAACGCGGTCAATTAAAGCGATCATGGTACCGCAGGCCCCATATAAGCCCCCAAATAGAAAAACATGTTCGTAGCTGGCAGTTGTCAAAGGAGGACGGTCTTCATAGCCTACGGTATAGAGCATTCCACCCAGAGCTCTGACGACGATA
>DEUU01000465.1 GCA_002362735.1 Dehalococcoidia bacterium UBA3254 | reverse complement strand
ATCGGGAAACCATTGAGAGTATTCTTTCCGGTCCGATTGGCTTCGGCGACCGCCTTCCCGGCTTCCGCATAGCTGTGTATTTTCGTCAACGTATCCTCTTCTACTCTGAGGATATCGGAATGTCCCTCATCCTGCAGGTAGCGATGGAGTTCAATCATCGGCTCAAGTCCAGCTACACCTGACATACTGGTAATCAGGATTTCTCCTTTAGCCCGGGCATCCGCATATCTCCAACCCAGATTCTTGGTCAGCGGAAAGCTCTTATGATATGCAAGGGATTCTTCCAGATTGACATCCTTACCGGTAGGCCATTCTGCCAGTACTTCTTTTCTTAAATTTAAAAATTCTTCTTCGCTTATCCGTTTATTCCTGACGGTATTATTCATGATTTACCTCCAACTTTGCTCAGGTCTTGCTCCAGATCTTCGATTACTGTACCCGGCATTACTCCCGGTGGAAAAACTCGATCAAAACCCATGTCTTTAAACATCTTCTCCACGTCTTCCCATTTCATCGCGAATCGATCCTCGCCTACCACCAGCATGCCTCCAACGTACAGGAGAATATTCGAAAGCCCGGCTTCAATGCATTTATCCCGGAATCCATCACAGGAAATTTTGGCATGGCCGTTAAGGGAGGAAACCAAGATCGCATTCGCTTTGGTTTCGATGGCAGCATTGATAAAATCTTCCGGAGGAGTCATTGCTCCCAGAGAAACGATCTTAAATCCGGCTTTCTGTAAGGCATACTCCAAGATTCGTATACCCGATATATGAACATCATTGCCAATAACCCCGGTAACCAGAGTACCCTTCTCTTTTGTTACAGGTGCCATAAAAACACCTCCTATTTAATTGATAATTTTAATTTTTAATAAAGCTCTGTTATTTTTTGGTGATAGGTTTAAACTTGGGGATTGTAATCTCGTCGGTAACATCATCGAATGCTACCTCAACCGGCATATCGATATATAATTCCTCATTCTTGCAACCCACGATATTCGTCATTATTAAGGGTCCTTCTTCAAGTTCTACCCAGGCAACATTATAAGGCAAGTGATTCTTCCACTTGGGATGGTAAGCAATATGATAAACAATAAAGGTGTAGATTTTCCCTTTTCCCTTTATTTTTACCCAATTCATGTCCGGCTTGTTACAAACGATGCAGTGCGAAGGTGGATTATAATATGTCCCACAGTTTAAACAGCGGTATATCATTAATTCATGGCGCCGGGCGCCTTCCCAGAAAGGTCTGTTAAGGCTTACTATTACGGGTAAGGGCCTATCATAATTTGCGCTCATAATCTTACTGACGATCCTTTATCTTCTCAATACGCAGCAGGTTGACATACTTCCATAAGCCGGCTCAACCGACCCACCTGAACCCGTCACCAGGCAGATTTCTGCATCTTTGACCTGACAAAGCCCGCTCTCACCTCGGAGTTGACGGATTCCTTCGACCATGTTGGTAAATCCCTGTAGATAACTCCAGGATAGTTCTGTCCCTGAAGTATTACAGGGGAACTCTCCATCTAATTTCAGGTTTCCTGCTTCTACAAAAGCTCCGGCTTCTCCCTTGCCGCAGATCCCATAACCCTCTAGGGCAGATAAAAGAAAGATGGTAAAAGCATCATAAATCATTCCAACATCAATATCTTTAAGGGTTATCCCGGCTGTTTTAAAAGCTTGATCTCTGGCGTCTTTAACGTAAATACCATCCCAGTGGTGTAATGCCCTGGGCGAAGTATAGATCTCTCTGGCTGAATGGTCCATTCCATAACCCATCACATAAACCGGGCGCTTCTTACAATTTTTTGCTCTCTCCGCTGAAGTTATTATCAAGGCCACTGCACCGTCATTGACCAGACAGCAATCCCGTGCTCGCATTGGCTCGACAATGTAGGGAGAACTTAAATAATCTTCCATGGTCAGTTTCTTCTTGTACATAACGGCATCAGGTCGCTTGTTAGCATATTCACGCAAAGTAACTGCCACTGATCCTAATTGCTGGTCTGTCAGGCCGTAAACATGGCGATACCTTTGCGCCATTCCCGCTGCTATGGAAACAGGGGCATAAAAACCATAAGTTCCCCAAAGAGTCCTCCCTGGTCCATCGGCTCCTTGTCCAACCATGACCCCTGCCGTTGAAGCACTTGACGAGTAGACCAGAAGACAAGCCTGGCATAACCCTGCTTCCAGTACGCCTATAGCACTAATAAGGGTAGATAACCCCGTAGCGCTTCCGCATTGCATCTCCCAGGCAAATTTAGCCGGTATTCCTGCTGCTACTATCGGGGCGGTACCTACCGGGCCGCCGCCGAATCCCTGCTGAAAGATATAGCCATCTATATCTTTTTTGCTCATACCAGAGTCTTCGATAGCCAGCAAAATGGCCTGGGTTGCCAGTTCATTAACGTTGAGTTCTGGAACTCTTCCCTGTTTAGTTAGTCCAACACCTGCAAAAGCGTACTTGTCTTTGATACTCAATCAAATCTATCCTTAAGGTTTAATCATTTCTAGAGTGAGAAAGGTAGAAGTATAAAATTACATGGATTGGTTGATGGGAAATTGACACTTGCTCTCATCAACCAATCCTCTTTGTTTTAATCTACCATGCTTTAGACATATCTTGAACTGGCTAAACTTTCAAGATATGGATGGCAACGGTACCGGATTCAAGATTAGCGACTTCTCCGCCCAGTGTATGAGCTAAGCCAATCTTGGCTCCAGGAACCTGTCTTGCTCCAGCTTCTCCCCTCAGATGCCAGACAATCTCGGCAATCTGCTCAACTCCAGTGGCTGCCACGGGATGACCGCGTGAGAGTAACCCGCCGCTGGGATTGACAGCAACCTGGCCATTGATCTCCGACTTTCCTTCCTCTACAAATTTGCCTCCCTCTCCAATGGGACAAAATCCCAGTTCCTCATAATGCGCTATCTCGGAGTAACAGAAAGCATCATGTAGCTCACAGACGTCTATATCTTTGGGGCCGCATCCGGCCATTTCATAAGCCTTCTTGACTCCTTTGATCGTCACATCGGAGATTGCCAGGTCTTTCCATGTATATTCATGGTTACCCATAAGCAATACCGACGAGGCGACAATTACTGGTTTATTGGTGTACTTATGGGCCAAGCTGGCAGGACAGAGTATGGCAGCAGCGGCTCCATCGGTATTCGGGCAACACTGGAGAAGGGTGATCGGGTCCACAATCATGCGTGAATTCAGGATCTCTTCAATGGAGAGTTCCTTTTTGTATTGAGAATAGGGATTTAGAGCTCCGTTGCGATGGTTCTTTACGGAGACCTGGGCAAATTGCTTCATTGTCGTTCCGTAATTCTCCATGTGCCTTCTCATACTTAAGGCAAAATGGGCAGGCGCGCTATTCCCTAAATCTCCGCATAGATCATTGGGTTCTGGAGTGATCAATTTACCGGCAATGGTTGTAGTCATGGATTCCACGCCTACAGCCAGAGCATAATCATACATTCCACTGGCAACCGCCCACCAGGCTCCCCGGAAAGCGGTAGCTCCACCGGCACAGGCATTTTCAACATTCACTACTTCGAGATCGGCGATCCCAGCCTGGGCCAAACACCTTTCTCCGATGACATTAGCCCCGAAACTGGTAGCTGCATAACAGCATTGAAGTTGTTTCGGATTAATTTTGGCATCTTTGATAGCCGCCCAGATGGCATCGGCTCCCATATCCTTTACTAAACGGTCCGGCAGTTTTCCGAAAACAGTGCTGCCGACACCGATAACCGCGACATCTCTCATGTATATCTCCTTTTACTATTTCAGCTAACTTTTACGTAACCGGGGCAAACTTATAACCGTAGACTTCTTTAGTCTCTTCCGTCCACAGCGTATCTACAACTGTTTTCATGGGCATTCCAATCTTCAGCTGGACGTTTTCCCAGCCTTTAAGCTGACTGAAAACCCTGATTCCCTCTGGAAATTCGACCCAGGCCAGTGCCAGGGGTGGTTTATACTTGGCGACCGGCATACGGACGATGGTATAAGTATACAATTTACCAACGGAACTTATCTTTATAGTCTCTATATCACGGCTGTAGCAGTTAAAACAAAGATCCCGCGGTGGAAAATAGGCCTGGCCGCATGCTTTGCACTTGCTTCCAATCAGCCGGCCACCGTCCTCTTCTGTAAAATAACCTTGTCTAAGCGGCACTCGCGTCACAGTCATAATTTTTCTCCTTTTGCATTATATCTATAAAATCCCCGCCCGGTCTTCCGGCCGTAGTAGCCTGCCGCTACCATTTTCTTCAGTAGCTGGCTGGGAATATATTTATCTCCGTATTGGCTGTTCAGGTACTCCAGTCCATGCAGTAACTGATCCAGGCCAATCAGGTCTGCCAGCTCGAAAGGTCCTAAGGGATGGCTAAAAGAAAGCTTATAATTCTTGTCGATATCCGCTGGAGACGCGATACCCTCTCTCGCTACTTCAAAGTTTTCATTTAGAAAGACCATAAAACCGCGATTACCAGAAAAACCCGGATAATCTTGAGCCACAAAATAATCTTTACCCATTTTAACAATCGCATCTTTAGCGGCTTGTGTCACTTCCTCAGAGGTATCCAACCCTTTGATCATTTCGACACCCTTCATCATCGGTACGGGATTGGCAAAATGCAATCCGATGACATTCTGGGGGCGCTTGGTAGCAGCACCAATGGCGGTAATGCTGCAGTTAGAGGTATTGGTTGCCAGAATGGTATGGGGCGGACATAATTCATCCAGTTGTTTAAAAATCTTCTGCTT
>DEUU01000041.1:1374-2889 GCA_002362735.1 Dehalococcoidia bacterium UBA3254 | reverse complement strand
TCATGTTCCTTATGCCATTCAGGAGACATGCCATGAAATCTCTCCCCAATTACATCTGAACCGCGTTCAATTCCTGACCCAAGGTTTCCGAATTTTCCGGTCATCTGAGTGGCAGCGCCAACAATCCCGCCAAGCCCCTTGAAGAATCGTCCTTTTTTATACGACTTCGATTCTTTAAATTCGGTCTTATAGCCCTCCCTGCAAGCATCACAAAAGAAGGTAAATTGAAATCCTGCTTCAGTGCTGTTATCCTCAAAATTACTGGTAAAAGGTTTTAATGCCATACCCGGCCTCCATCACACTTTATTTCAATGGTTTTCCGCATTTAATACATTTATCACTGACTGGTGGTTGTACTGTCTGACATTTACGATTAGGACAAGTTACTACGAGTTGGTTGTTACAATTCTGACAGTAGTCACCAAAAAATGTGGACTTACCACATTTGGGGCAACTAATCTCCAAAGATCACCCACAGTTGCTACAACTTTTAAAGTCTTTTTGAATTGGTGTTCGACATTTAGGGCATCTTAGTGGACCAGTGGGATTAACTTTGGAACAAAATGGACATACTCTTGAGTCGGGGGATACTAACTTATCACAATAACGACAGGGTAGCTTGTAACCAGGCATTCATCTCCCCCTTATATCGAGCGTGATCAATGTGATTTTAATATTATCCCACTAAACTTTTACTGTCAAGAAAGATATTAATCCTATTTATATGGTAATTTAGATATAAATTGATAATATTCCATATGGAACATATTCATAAGAATCCTGAAGGGCTTCTTGCAAGGAGAGTTGACGATTTCTATAGAGACTGAAAAAACAAAAGTGCAGGATATTGACGCCGATTTTGAACTTTGGAAACTACTTAACTCTTCCAGAGAAATTTTGCATGAAGTCAGAGATAAAGAATTAAGACAATTTGGAATCCCTGTGAGACAGGCCGGCATCCTTTATGCTATTTTCCACGATCTCCACGATTATACTGTCCTGGCAGATATAGCCCGCTTGAGTAACTGCGAACCAAACTCTGTTTCAACTATTATCGATAGAATGGGAAGAAAAGGGCTGATCAAAAAGAGTAAGGACCATCGTAAAAAGAATGTGCTCCGAATTTCTCTGACCCAGAAAGGAAAAGAAGCTCACTTAATGGCTACCAATAGACTTTCCATTCATCGCATATTCGCTACCCTGTCTAAAGAAGAAATTGATCTCATGCAGTCCTGTTTGACCAAACTACACTCTGAAGCCCTCGAAGAACAAAAACAGAATAACTAAACTCTACTTGTTCCTGGTAACGACTCCATTTCTTAAAATATCGTTGTAATGAATTACTATGTCAAGTTACTGTTTCAGAATCTTCTCTAAATTTGATAACATGAGGAATTATCCAGGTGGATTTTTTGGCATTGTATACTTTAGCCATTGACCTGCCCCCGGTAACGGTACCAGTTCTTACCTCGCAGTTGTTGTTAAAATAGCCTCCGGAGCCGGAGGGCGATACTT
>DEUU01000041.1:0-1057 GCA_002362735.1 Dehalococcoidia bacterium UBA3254 | reverse complement strand
TTAGCCTCTTCCAAAGTGGTAAAGATTTCCCGGTCTAATAATTCATCTCTCATCTTACCGTTAAAGGATTCGATGTAACCATTCTCCCAGGGACTGCCTTTTTCAATGAAAAGAGTTTTCACTCCTATCTGGCCCAGCCATTTCCTCACGGCTTTGGCCGTAAATTCCGGACCATTATCTGACCTTATATGCTCCGGAATACCCCGTAAAATAAATAGCTTGAATAATTCCTCTATCACATCCAGGGAACTGATTTTACGCTCTATCCTGACAGCCAGACATACCCGGGTAAATTCATCAATGATATTGAGGATCCGGAAAGCTTTCCCATTAGTGGTCCTTTCTACCATGAAATCATAGCTCCAAACATGATTCTGATGTTCCGGCCGTAATCGGATACATGAGCCATCATTCAGCCACAATCTGCCTCGCTTCGGTTGTTTCTGGGGCACCTTCAGTCCTTCCCTTCTCCAGATCCTCTCCACTCGCTTGTGATTGACCTTCCAGCATTTGGGAAAATCCCTTAATAAAGCTGTAATCCGGCGGTAGCCATACCGGCCATATTGAGTGGCCAGCTCAATGATCTCCTTAGTCAGTTGCTCTTCGTCTGAGACTGGCAATAGCTGACGCCGCTGGGTAGTTCTGGCTTGATCCAGTACCTGACAAGCCCGCCTTTGGGAGACCGGGAATGTCTCTAAAATATGCTCCACTATTTGACGTCTCTTAGACGGGCTTAGAAGTTTCCCCTTGCTGCTTCTTTTAGAATGGAATTATCCAGACTGAGGTCAGCTACCAGTTTTTTAAGCTGAGAATTCTGTACTTCTAATTCTTTTAGTCTCTTAGCCTGGTCTATCCGCATACCGCCGTATTCTTTTCTCCAGCGATAATAGGTGTAGTCACTGACTCCAATTTTGTTGCAGACGATTTTGATGGCATTCCCCTGGCTGAGTAAGACCTCAGCCTCTCGCAGCTTGGTGATGATTTGTTCCGGTGTATAACCTTTTCTGACCATTTATTCCCCCCTTTTACGATATTATATCTGGTATCGTTTTCGGGG
>DEUU01000128.1 GCA_002362735.1 Dehalococcoidia bacterium UBA3254 | reverse complement strand
GGCTCCTCCAGGGTTTTCAGCAGCGCGTTTGATGCGTCTTTGCTTAACATATGAAACTCATCGATGATATAGACTTTTCGCCTGGCCTGAGAGGGGGCGTAATTGACCTTCTCCCTTAAATCCCGGATATCGTCGATACCCCTGTTGCTCGCAGCATCGATTTCAATAACATCCATAGCCCGGTCTTCGGTAATTGCCCGGCACATGTCGCAAGTATTGCAAGGTTCACTTTTTCCGCTTGAAAGACAATTCACAGCTTTGGCCAGAATCCGGCCAGTACTTGTCTTACCCGTGCCGCGTGGACCGCAGAAAAGATAAGCATGGGAAATATTGCCATTTTTCAGGGCATTAAGCAGCGTTTGAGTCACATGGGGTTGACCCACTACCTCAGACAAAGTCTGGGGACGCCATTTGCGATAAAATACTTGTGAAGACATTTATTTCAACTCTATTATACTATATCCCGTGGGCATATCTAAAGAGAATTTCAGACGTCAGCGTCAGGAATTGGCCTTTTGGCAAATGTCACTCCCCAATGTTCTTTAGAAAATGGATGTATTCTAACGAGGTTTGACACTTGACATCGTAGATCGAACAATTATTTTCTATTACGACTAGCGGTAACCGCTTTCCATCATCCGTTACAATATTGATTTTAATTTTTGAATACAATGGGATATCATATGGCAAAAATGCCATGTTGTATGGTATAATATTCCAGCAAAGTTAAAATTGTCCCCCGCCCCAATGGTGATAAAGTAAATAAAAATATAAATGGAGGAGCTAACACATGAATTTACAGCGTCCCAACTCGAACGAAGCTACCCGGACTGCCAACCGGTCCAGGAGCGTCGCCCCGACCAGTGGTATCTGTACCCGCTGCATTGATGGTTGTACCGGTAATTGCGAAGTCTTTAAGGCCACATTCCGTGGCCGCGAACTGATCTATCCAGGTCCGTTCGGCGAGATTTCTGCCGGAAATGACAAGGAATACCCGATAGATTATTCCCATTTGAATATTCAGGGTTATGCCCTGGGCGCTAAAGGCTTGCCCAAAGGCGTTAAGGGTGATCCAGACACCGCCATCTTCCCGGCCGTAAATACCGAGACGGAATACGGATGGACCAAGAAAGTCAAAATGAAGGTTCCTATCTTCACCGGCGCTCTCGGTTCTACGGAAATTGCCCGTAAGAACTGGGAACATTTTGCAGTGGGTGCAGCTTTAAGCGGTGTAACCCTTGTTTGCGGTGAGAATGTCTGCGGTATCGATCCTAAACTTGAAAGAGATAAAAACGGTAAGGTGACATCAGCACCGGATATGGATCGTCGCATCGAGACCTACCGGCGTTATCATCAGGGATATGGCGAAATACTGGTCCAGATGAACGTTGAAGATACCCGTCTGGGCGTAGCTGAATATGTTTCTAAGAAGCATGGCCTGGATACCATTGAGTTAAAATGGGGACAGGGCGCGAAATGCATCGGTGGAGAAATTAAAGTTAACAGCCTGGAGAGAGCCCTGGAACTTCAGAAGCGCGGCTATATCGTAACACCGGATCCTTCTAACCCGATTAATCAGGCGGCTTATAAAGATGGATCGGTCAAAGAGTTTGAGCGCCACAGCCGCCTCGGTTTCATCGACGAGGAGGGTTTCTATAAAGAAGTAGATCGTCTGCGAAAAGTTGGTTTCAAACGCATCACTCTGAAAACCGGTGCTTACGGTTTGAGAGAGTTAGCTATGGCTATTCGCTGGGGCGCTAACGCCAAGATCGATCTCCTGACTATCGATGGATCTTCGGGTGGAACCGGCATGAGCCCCTGGAGGATGATGGAGGAGTGGGGTATGCCCAGCCTTTATCTCCACTCTGCTGCTTATGATTTCTGCAAGAGATTGGCGGATCGTGGTATTAAAGTTCCCGATATCGCCTTTGCTGGAGGCTTTAGTAGCGAAGATGGCGTGTTTAAAGCTTTAGCCCTGGGCGCTCCGTTTACCAAAGCGGTGTGCATGGGCCGGGCTTTAATGATTCCCGGAATGGTTGGTAAGAACATCAAGACCTGGTTAAGCGAAGGCAAACTTCCGGCTACCGTTAGCCAGTTTGGGACGACACCTGAGGAGATTTTCGTCAACTGGGAAGACGTGAAGAGTATTGTGGGTGCAGACGAAATGAAGAATATTCCATTGGGTGCGGTAGGTATCTTCAGCTATTCTGAGAAAATTAAAGTTGGTTTGCAGCAGCTTATGGCTGGTACCCGCAACTTTAGCCTGCCGACGATCAACCGCCGTGATCTGATGTCTCTGACCGAGGAATGCACCAAAGTGACCGGTATTCCTTACCTTATGGATGCTTACAGAGAGGAAGCTATTTCAATATTAAATAGCTAAACATATCCTGCTCCATTTCAAACGGGCTTCGAATTTCGAAGCCCGTTTTTTTAATCGTAATTTGCTTTTTATGATATAGCTAAATTAGAAGGGTATTCTGTCTTAAAAACGAAGGCCTGATGAGGTGGAGGTTGGAGTGAAGACGATTTTTCGGCTATTTTTATTGGCGGGTTTATTTCTCATTCTGTTTTCTTTGTCTATACCGGCGTTCGCCGCAAATAAAGAATTCGGGTTAATGCAAAACAGCGTTATTGGTTCTGAATTTGTTATTCCTGGTCCGGTTGACAGCGGTTTGTCGGGCGATCCATCGGAGGCTCCAGTCAGAATTCGGGTACCTCCCACCGTAACCACTTTAATTTCAAATACCAGTGCAACT
>DEUU01000107.1 GCA_002362735.1 Dehalococcoidia bacterium UBA3254 | reverse complement strand
TCGGTGGCTCTCCTATCCATAACTCCCAAGAATCTTCTAGGAACGGAGAATTAAGAATGGCTTCCAGTCCAGGTAAAGATGAAGGAAGAAGACCCGAAATTCTTGAGACAGTCGATCTGGAGACCGGTCAATCGATCAGCCAGAAACGGACTCTCCTGGGTAGTCGTCTGCTGCTGATCGTATGTTCCGTATTTCTACTGGCTACGATGATGATCGTTGTTATCAACGTGGTCGGCCGTGCTCTCTTTCAAGCCCCTTTGTGGGGAGCCGTAGAGATGATTGGGATTCTGGGTGTCATCATTATACCTACGGCTTTATGTTTTACTGAGCTAGCAAAAGGTCATATCACCGTGGATATTGCCGTCAGCCGCATGTCTGGGAAAGTCAAAAAAGGCTTTTCGATTGCGGCCTATATTCTCGGAGTGACCTGTATTGTCCTGCTGCTTATCGGTGCTTTCAAGCAGGTGACTTATATCGCTGTAACTCCTGGCAGCAATACTCCGGACCTTGGTTTTCCGATACTTCCACTTAAAATAATATGGTTTGTCGAATGTATTCTTTTCGGCGGCTGCCTGGCCTGGAACTTCGTACAGAACATAGTAAGGAGACCAGCCAGATGAGTCCGATGTTAGCAGGTTTAATAGGTTTGATCTTAGTCCTGTCTCTCCTGATGTTAGGTTTTCCCATCGGATTTGGTATGATTCTGGTGGGCTTTGCCGGATATGCTTTTTTGACCACTCCTACCGCTGCTTTCAGCAATCTGGGGAATATTCCTTATGATGTAATCACCAAATACGATTATCTGGTGTTGCCTCTGTTCCTGCTCATGGGTTCAGTCTTTTTCAGTTCCGGATTGGGTACGAGCCTGTTCAGGCTGGCCAATGCTTTCCTGGGCCGCTTTCGAGGTGGTCTGGCAATGGCCTCAATTGGCGCCTGTGCTGTTTTCGCCGCTGTAAGTTCGTCCAGCATCGCTACCGCTGTCACAATTGGCTCCTCAGCCATACCGGAAATGCGGTCACGCAAATATTCTGAGGCTCTGGCTACCGGCTGTATCGCTGCCGGAGGTACTCTCGGCATATTGATCCCGCCCAGCTCCATTTTCATCATCTTTGGCATACTGACACAGAACTCCATTGTCGACCTTTTTATGGCAGGTATTATTCCCGGTATCATTCTTACCGTGATGATGATGGTGCTTATTTACGTTATGACCAAAATCAATCCCAAACTGGCTCCGGTTGGGGTTGGTTCTTCCTGGAAAGAGAAATTAGCTGCCACCGGGGAATCGGTAGAGGTCGTGGTTTTAATCGTATTGGTCCTGGGTGGATTGATTATCGGCTGGTTCACGCCTACGGAAGCTGGCGGCATTGCAGCTTTTGGCGCTATCGTTATTTCTCTGGCCAGAAGACGGTTGAACTGGAAAAAATTTGTGGATGCCATGGTTGATGCCGTCAGAACATCCGGCATGATTTTCCTGGTCCTGATTGGCGCTATGATTCTAAATAACTTTGTCGCCATCAGCACTATTCCCATGGAGCTGGCAAAAGCTGTCGCCAGTTTTGGATTCCCTGCCTGGGCGGTGCTGATACTGGTTGTGATAGTCTATATCATTCTGGGCTGCTTCATTGATACGATGTCCATGATCCTCTTAACCATCCCGGTTTTCTATCCTCTGGTCACCGGTCCCGCTGTCGGAGTGGACCCGATCGTATTTGGTGTGGCTATTGTAGTAGTAACGGAAATGGCCCAGATCACTCCTCCAGTGGGTATCAATGTCTATGTGATTCACGGGATTACACCGGACATACCGATGGAGACGGTCTTCAAGGGTATTGCACCCTTCGTATTAATCGAAACTGTTTTTATTTTCATGGTCCTGGGTATTCCTCAACTGGCGTTATTTTTGCCTAATCTCCTCAGGTAAAGGTGAAACCAGGATTCGTAGTCGGGATACGGTCCAAAATAATATTTTAATAATGGATAGCCCCCCAGTTTGCTGGGGGGTCGCTATTTCCTCTCTGTTTCCTCGAAGCGAGAAAAAGGAGTCTGGTTAATATGTTTGGTTACGGAAAAATTCTGGATATTAATTTATCCAGCGGAAAAATCATAAAAAACGAGATCGAAACTGGATTTGCCCGAAAATATATCGGCGGAATGGGATTTAGCTGCAAGATACTTTTTGACGAAGTGGGGACGGATGTCGAGCCTTTAGGTCCCGATAATATTATAGTTTATGCCAACGGCCCCCTTACCGGTACACAGGCCCCCTGCGCCGGGCGGACGGAAATTTCCACGCGATCTCCCCTCACCGGCAGTATCGGCACGGGGAATACCGGTGGAATGTGGGGAACCTTTCTTAAACACGCTGGTTACGATATCGTGATTGTTAGAGGTCAGGCCAAAAAGCCGGTCTATATCTGGATTGACGACGATAAAGTCGAGCTTCGTGATGCGGGACATGCCTGGGGTAAAGATGCCCGTCAGACCTCCGCTCTCTTGAAAGCTGAGCTGGATTCCGCTCAAAGCTCCCGGATTTCCGTGCTGGCAATTGGACAGGCGGGAGAGAACCTGGTCAAATTTGCCTGTCCGTTGAATGACGACCATCATGTTGCCGGTAGAGGCGGCATCGGAGCCGTCATGGGATCGAAAAATTTAAAAGCCATTGCCGTGAGGGGTACCGGCACGATAAATTTAGCCCGACCGGAAGAATTCAAAGAAGCAGTCAGAGAAGCCCGTGAACGGATTAAGATTGCTCAGGATGCTGCCGGATTCCTGGGTCCCCGTGATCGCCGCACGATTGAAGTAGAACATGGCTGCATTCCTGGCAAGAACTATCAGACTGGAGTTTTGCCCGACTGGTTGGAAACTCACGGCCGGGAAGTTGCCGCCAAGTATGTCACTAAAAAGGAAGGGACCTGTTACGCCTGTCCCATGTCCTGCTTTACTCTGGCAGAAGTGAATGAAGGCAAATACGCCGGATTGAAAGTAAACCGGGCGACCGGCCCTGGAGTGGCTTTTGACTGGGGGGCAAAGTGCGCCATCGATAACATGCCGGGAGTCTGGCAATGCAAAGAGATTTGCCAGCAGTACGGTCTGGACTATGCCTCTGCTGCTGGTGTAATCGCTTTTGCTATGGAACTGTTTCAGCGGGGTATTATCACTACACGTGAGACAGATGGCTTGGAGGTTACCTGGGGGAATGAGGATGTTGCCATCAAACTGCTTTACAAGATAATTTCCCGCGAAGGATTCGGCAATATCCTGGCAGAAGGCAGTGTAAAAGCAGCCGCGATCATCGGAAAAGGTTCCGAAAAATATGTCATGACCACTAAGGGCGTGGAAATGATGTCAGAAGACCCGCGCTCATGCCGAAGGGGATGGAGTTTCGGAGAAATGACCAATCCCCGGGGCGGCGATAATGTAAAAGGGACTCATTTTTTTGCCGATTGGTATAACTCCAACTGGTGGGCGGATGATTTCGATATCTTTCCGGAAGTGAAAGAGAAAATGTATAATATGCCGCCGGAAGATGTGGCACTGGCCTGGGAAGGTAAGCCGGTGATGACCAAATGGTTTGAAGACCTTTATTCCGCGTTAAATGCTTTCGGCGTGTGCTTTTTCCCGGCTGGTTTTGCCCTGGCTCTAGGCCCCACCCATTTTTCCCGGATCTATTCCGCTTGCACCGGGTTGGACACCAGTCCTCAGGAGATCATGAAGATAGGAGAAAAAACCTTCACGCTGCTTAAAGCTTATGCGATAAAAATGGGTATGACCCGGAAGGATGACCGCTGGCCAGACCGATTCTTTGACGAACCTCAGGCTGCCGGTCCCTCTAAGGGGGCTATCCTGTCCTGGGACCGCATTAATAAACTGCTTGATGAATATTACGATCTTAGAGGCTGGGACAAACGGACCAGCTTTCCGACCGAAGAGAAGTTAATCGAAATTGGACTTGAAGATATTGCCGAAGGTTTAAAGAAAGCCGGCAAACTTACTGAATAAAAATATGGCAGGGCTGAGGGCCCTGCCATGGATCATATCTAACTACATACTCACCGAGAAACCTTTGTCCAGCTCAGTCGTGATGCTTCCATCAATAATATGCTCCGCTATCTCATCATCACTCATGCCCAGGAGATCTTTGAAGACATATTCATTGTGCTCACCAAGCATGGGTGAAGGTCTTTTTATCTGGCGGGGAGTCCTGGATAAAATGAAGCAGGACTGCATTTCAAATAGCTGTTCGCCCATCACCTCATGCTTCTGGGGCACCCAATAATGGCGGTGCTTTAGCTGCGGGTCCTCATAAACATCTTTCGGTTTTTCTACTACACTGGCTTTCAGACCGGCTTTCTGCAAGAGATCTTCAACCTGTTCACGGGTCTTATTAATTGTCCAGGCGGCTACCAGTTTATCTAGCTCGTCCTCATTCTTCTTGCGGTCTGCCAGCGTCGCAAACCTGCTCAGGTTGGTTAAGCCAAGATTTCCGGTTGCCGCGCAGAATTTTTTCCATTGCTCTTCTTCAGTAACGGAAATCGCCACCCAGTTATCATCGCCCTGGCACGGGTAAACGCCGTGTGGGGCGGCGCTGTCCAGGCGGTTGCCGTTTCGTTTCATAACATTGCCGTTAGCCTTATAGTCCATCAACGGGGGGGCAAAGAATTGGATAGATGTCTCGAACTGGGACTCCTCCAGATATTGTCCTTTGCCGGTCTTGCGGCGATAATCCAGGGCGGCAATCAAAGCCAGAGCATTAAAGCGGGTGCAAACATAATCCGTATAAGCTCCGTAAGGAGCCAGAGGGATGCCATCCGGCCAGCCGCTGATCTCAGTGAATCCGCACAGGTTCACGGCATTCATACCATAACCGGCGTAGTTGGTATGAGGCCCACCGCGTCCCTGCATGCTTGAAGCCAAATAAATGATATCCGGCTTGACTTTCTTTACCTCTTCATACCCCAATCCCCATCTCTCCATCATCCCCGGGGAAAAATTTTCGGTCATGATATCCGCCCATTCAATCAGCTTCCAGGCCAGTTTCTTCCCACTCGGCTTTTGGAGGTCAATGCTGACGCTGAACTTATTTGGATTATGCCGTCCGTAAAACATGCTGCTATCAGGGGTAGGAATATTATTGGCAAATGGGCTGCTGCCTTTAGTCGTATCCAGCCGTTTGTGTGACTCTATTTTCACCACCGTAGCGCCGTGTTCTGCCAGATATCGGGAGGTTGAGGGACCGATCACGACCCAGGAAAACTCAGCAACTTTTATTCCTTCAAATACGTTTGTATCCATTTCATTATCCTTTTATCTAAAATTGTCTCACTTTGCCAGGATTCTCACCGGTACCAGGCATATCTCTAACGCCTGGTTCCGAGATTCCTTCGCCGTTACACTCCTCGCCACGACTTTAGATAACCCGTCTATTTTTTAAATCGGCGATTTTACTTTCCGTGAGCTCCAGTTCCTCACCGTAGACTTCCTGATTGTGTTCCCCGATGAGCGGCGGCCGTTTTTTATTTTCCACTGGACTTTCGCTCATGCGGATGAAGGGGCCGCAGTAAGTCAAATCGTCCTTCAATTCCGGGTGGGGAACCTTCCACCAGTATTGCCGAGCCTGCAGCTGAATATCCTCACCGATATCTTTAGCCGTACAGACCGGGGCAATTAAAATTTGCCTTTTAATGGCTCCTTCCTCGTACAATTCCGCTTTTGCTTTATTCAAAGTAAATTGCTCGATGGCTTTGCCTACCTTATCTGCAATATCCTGTCCCATGGTGGAGGCGTTATAGTCTATCATCCAGTTCAGATTTTTCAACCAGTCCGGGGCTTTATTTTCTTCCGCCATCCATTTGACCAGACGGCCGGAGGAGGAGATGAAAGGTTCGGTACCGCCCTGGGCTAATATCATAATATAGCCGTCCTTGCATTTGAAATAGATGGGCTGTTTAACCCCGGAGCTGGTGACCAGACAACCTCCGACCCGTTTAAAATCTACTCCACCTACTTTCCACATTTGCAGAACGTTCATGGTCGGAGACATCGCGCATTCCTGCATTGAGACATCGACGTATTGCCCTTCACCGGTTTTGTGGCGATGCCATAAAGCCGTCATGGCGCCGATGGCCGCTTCCGCGCCGCCGAAAAGACCGGCTTGAGGAAAGCTGATCCAGACCGGAGAGGTCTCAGGGTCACCACAGATGTATAGATATGATCCCGCTGCCCAGACAGTCAGGTCATCTCCCTTGTAAGATGCTTTAGGGCCGGTCTGACCGTAGGGGGTAATGGAAGCCATAATGATATCGGGCTTGATTTTACAGAGATCCTTATAGCCCAGATTAAGGCTGTCCAGATATCCCGGAGCATAGGATTCAAGGATGACATCGGCTGTCTTGACCAGC
>DEUU01000466.1:3753-4073 GCA_002362735.1 Dehalococcoidia bacterium UBA3254 | reverse complement strand
ACAAGGCGGCTGGGGCAAAATCGGTGGTACCTGTGATTACTGATGCCGAGAGAAACGTTTCAGAAGCGATGATGAAAATGTGGACGAAGTTTGCTAGAACAGGGAATCCCAGTGTACCGAGACTGATAGACTGGCCTTCCTATGACGAATCCAAAGACGAATACCTGTACATTGTCGACCCGTTACAGGTTAAGTCCGGTTTCTCTCATCTGGTCTAATGCCAGCAACACCAAAGCACGGGCAAGGTGTTTTCGATAACATACAACTGCAGGACTTATACGATGATTTTGAGGTGGTCCCCGAAAATTGGGCAGGTTGTT
>DEUU01000466.1:0-3389 GCA_002362735.1 Dehalococcoidia bacterium UBA3254 | reverse complement strand
CCCTGGAGGCGGTCAAGGGAGAGGAGACGATCGCCCAGCTGGCAAGCCGCTTTGAGGTTCACCCGAGCCAGATTTGGAAGTGGAAGAGGGAGATGGAGGACGGGGCAGCCGGCATCTTCGGTGATGAAGGGGATAAGCGGAAGAAAGACGGGGAAGCTCTCGTGGCGAGGCTGTACCAGGAGATCGGCCAGCTGAAGGTTGAACGTGATTTTTTAGAGAGAAAGCTGGGGCGCTAGACCGGGCGAAGCGGCAAGAGATGGTAGAGCGTCCGGCGGCACCAGGCGGATCTTTGCCAGTGGCTGTCGAGGCCCGGACCCAGGAGACGCGGGGTAAGGGAACACTGCTGATCGACTGGTCGGGGGCGCTTTCGGCGATGAATGGGTTGGGGAAGAGGGAAAATCCAGATTAGAGGAGGACTATTTTAAGATGGGGGAAAAATGCTTAATCACCTATTCTTCGATTACCGGAAACACCGAGAAGGTGGCATTCAGGTTCAAAGATACCTTCGAACGGCACGGCTGGCAATGCGATATTTTCAAAATTGGAAAAAGAGCTGAAGATATTCTGCGTCCGCCATTTAATCCTCAAGAGTATGATTTCTGGTGTGCCGGGTCTGGTCTTAGAGTGCATCTTCCCTATAATGAAGTATTAAATATGCTGAGGCATTTCAGGATGGGTGGGGATCCCAGAGTATTACTACGAGAACGTGATGAGACTATTCCTTACATTACAGAACCAATCCCGGATTCCCCCCGCATTGGGCAAGGCTCGAGCGTTCCTGCCCTACATCGAAAAATAATACTGGGTCCCGAATCCAAAAAATCGGTAGTATTTATAACCTATGCCGGATATGAATTTGGGCCCAAAGAGGCTGAACCTGCGGTACAAGTACTGGCCTTAGAACTGGAGCATATCGGCTTTAAATGTATCGGGCAGTTCTGTTGTCCGGGGAAATTCATCAATCATCCGACTCCTGGAACCTTCCATGGCGATATCCGGGATAGACCTAATAAAGATGACTTACTCAAAGCTCAAATGTTTATCGAGGAAAAATTAGAAGAAATCGCAGACCGAAAAGTATAACTAAGCCAAGTAATACTAAATAGTGTGATATCGGGGAATTACCACTTAACAAACATCGGTATTTTCTGACAAATAACATAATCCCGTTATTCCAATATTATTCCCATACTAATAAAGACATCAGTACTAGTAAAATTGTATGCTGACCCAGCGCCCAGTAAACAGTCTTATGTCGTTGTACCTGCCAGCCCCCTAACATATCACTAAGAAAGTTAATATTATGATACCAACCACACTAGGAACTGTGGCTTTCTCAAAAATACTCTTTCCCCATAATCTCGCCCTTAGATGGGTTTATGCTTGCTCAACGAAAGACGTTGAATGTTCAAGATTCATTCTGAATCATAGTTCTGACAGGAATGCTTATTTGCAACAAGCGAAACTAAACATCCTAGATGACTTGACGGTATTTCCGGTGAGAGAGGAGGTCAAGAAGGACAGGGAATACTTTCATCTTAATCAGACTTTATATCCTTACTGGTTTATACACTTTGCTTGCCGTATATCCTTCTTCCGACATTAGCATATTCATAAGGACGCTTGGCTAAGGCTTTTTCATCGATGTCGATGCCGAGACCTGGCTTGGTAGGTATGTCGAAGAAACCGTCTTTGGGATAAGCAAAAGGTTCTCTACAGATCTGGTCGTACCAAACTTTATCACCATAAAAGTACTCCTGAACAGTGAAATTAGGAGTCGAGGCATCGATATGAAGGTTGGTAATTGTCTGCACCGGACCATAGGCGTTGTGGGGTGCTATCGGAATATAGTAAGCCTCTGCCATATGCGCCAGTTTCTTCGTTTCTAAAATTCCGCCGATGTGTACGACATCCGGTTGTAGCACAGCCGCGCCACCTTTTTCCAGTATTTCAATGGCACCCCAGTGGGTACATATCCGCTCGCCGGTAGCCACCGGTATTTTAATCGACCTGGCAACTCTAATAAGGGCATCGATGTTGTCTGGAGGTATCGGCTCCTCGAAGAAATAGGGATTATACTCTTCGATTTCACGGGCTATCTGTATAGCTACATCGGGACTAAAACGTCCATGACCTTCAATAAGCAGTTGTACTTCGTCACCCACGGCTTCGCGCACCGCTCCGACTCTTTCTTTAGCTATCTTAATTTCAGCTGGGTTGGAGTATAAAGCCGTAGTCCCTGCGAATGGATCCCATTTGAGATACCGATAACCGTCTTTAACTGCCTGCATAGCTGCACTAGCAATTTCCTCCGGTGTTTCTGCTCCACGGCTCCAACCATTACCATATGCAGGTATCTTTTCCCGAAAAGCTCCACCTAGAAGCTGGTAAACCGGTACATTGAGGCTCTTTCCCAGGATATCCCAGGATGCCTGTTCGATGCCGGATAAGGCACTCATTATGAGAAAACTGGGACGATAAGTACACTCACGATGTATCGTTGCCCAGTGCAATTCGATTTTTCTGGGATCTTTACCGACGAAATATTCTTTCATTGTTTCAACGGCGGCTACCGAGGCCAAATCATATCCATCTAAGCAGGCCTCTCCCCATCCGTGAATACCTTCGTCAGTCTCCACCTTAACAAACTGCCAGTTCATAAACCCGGCATGATACAGGTACGTTTTAATATCGGTAATTTTCATTCTTTCACTCCATAATTACTAAAATAGACCTGACTCGTAGGTTATCACAGACGTTGTGTGCCTGTCGATGCACTTACTCAATCTCCTTCTCCAAGGGATCACGGGAGAGGGCATTGAGACATAAAGAAATATTGAATGCACAATAAGTGCAATTGGATAACACTAAGTGTCAACAAAATTTCTATGACTGTAACATGAAAATAGCACAAAAGTGGAGCCGATTAGATTTCAATCCCTTTCCTTCGCAATGCAAATGCGACGTTCTCCTGATTAAACTGCGGTATCGTAGAATCGTATTTTAGTAATATACGTTGAGTCGGCTCAATCCGCTTTTTGTTAAATACTCCAGATTCAAACCGTGCTTGTGATGATTGACAAAGCAATTGCTTTGCTTTACACTACACTCCAATATAAATATATGTGAATCTTTGATAAGACCCAATAAGGGTTTAAGCGCAGCGGCGTAGAAGGAGTAACATATGCTAATAGCGTCTGTAAACGGTATTAACATTAACTATAACGTTGAGGGACAGGGTGAACCGCTGCTGATGATTATGGGACTGGGATCGACTTCGGCGGCCTGGCGTTTTCAGCGAAGATTCTTCCGGAAGTACTACCAGGTGATCACATTCGATAACCGTGGCGCCGGTAAAACAGACAAACCCGCTGGGCCTTACTCGATGA
>DEUU01000220.1 GCA_002362735.1 Dehalococcoidia bacterium UBA3254 | reverse complement strand
GGCGGATACATCATCAGGATAAGACCGATGGCGATGGGGATCGAGGTCGTACCCACCGAAAGACGGTCAATAACATCGGCGATCGATGGAATAAAGTAGCCCAAACCTACCCCGATCGTCATTGCGATGATGATCCATAATGATAGAAAACGATCGACCACCGAAAGGCGAGGTCCGCAGGTAGCCGGTCTCTGATTACTCATCTTTACTTCCTTTATTGAAGCATTCTAGCTAAATCAGGTAAGTGAAAAGATATATCCCTACTCCGATCAGTATTACCCCGGCGATCCTCTTGGAGTAGGTTGAAAAATTAGCAATCCCTTTCGATGACAATACCTTCTGGGCAAACCCGGCTGAAATACCGGCACCAAGCACCAGCACCCAGTGTCCCAGGGCATATGCCAGCAGTAACCCCGCGCTGAAAAGGATATCCTGCTTGGCGGCGGCGAAGGTAAGTATCACTGCCAGCACCGGAGTTGCACAGGGAGAGGCAACAATCCCGAAAAATAGACCGAGCAGGAAAGCCCCCAAGAGGGCTTGTTTCTTCGGCATCAGCCGGGTGGACAGGCCGATATTCCAATTAAGTTTATCGTGGAATAATAAATATAGCCCAAGTAGGATGGCAACTGGCGGCAGGATATAGTTCCAAAACCGGCCGACATCGCCGAAAAGCCGACCGATCGCCCCGGCAATGATCCCCAGAATAGTGAAGGTGATAGTAAGTCCCAGGGTAAACATCAGCGAGTACTGAATGGCCTTTTTAGATGAACCTTCGGCATAGCCACCTACGTAACCAATCACAAGGGGGATCATGGCTAGGACACAGGGGCTGGCGCTCGTAACTATCCCTCCCAGAAAACAGGCCGGGAATGCCAGCCAGCCTTGGTTCTGTACTATCTCGCCAATAAAGTTGAATAATCCTTCCACTAATAAATCCCTGATTTGTTTATCTGGATAAGGATTTGTTCACGAGCCCAGAAACCGACATGGCGGGTCAGTTCCTTCCCGTTGGCATCAAAGAGTATTTGTGTTGGTATCGCCATAATCTTATGCTGTTGCGTCAATTCCCTCTGTTCATATACTTCTACCAGGACGACATTCATCCTGCCGGAGTACTCAACAGATAGTTTCTCCAGGATCGGTTTCATTTGCTTACAGGGTATGCAGGTACTCGAGCCAAATTCGGCTATAGTTGGTTTACCGTTTGCAAAGGCTTCCTGTAAGGAAATTGTGGTGAAGGATGAGGCCGTGCCCGATGTAGATTTACCGATTTCGACCAGTTGGATATCGAATATCAGATCCTCGCCGGCCAGCGGGTGGTTGGCATCCAGTTTTATCATGGTTTCCGATATTTCGGTAATCGTCACAATGACCGTATTCCCATCGGTCTGTGTCATTTGCAGTTGCATCCCGATTTCCGGTTCTATTCCCTCCGGCATTTCGCTGCGCTCAACTTCCAGTATCATGTCGTCGCTGCGGGGGCCGTAGGCTTTGTCTACCGGGATATTGATAGTTTTGGATTCCCCCACTTTCATCCCGATGATTCCCTCTTCAAAACCCGGGATCATCTTGCCCTCGCCCAGCATAAATTCCAGCGGGTCACTATCCTCGGATGTGTCGAATACGGTGCCGTCGTTAGTCTTACCTGTATAGTGAACCTTGACGGTATCACCTTTCTTGGCCAATACTTCTCCCCTACATCCAGGCAGTACTATACCGACCATTAGGACCAACCCTAACAGAAATACTAAATTCCTTTTTAACATGGAAATGTTCCCTCGAAGTAATAGTTTAGTGTATTCTTATTTTTCTGCCTTAACTGTGATGCTGAACATCCGCTGCATCTCGTTGTCCTTCCCGGTCTCGATGAAAAACTCGCGCTCGGCGATTACTTCCCTGGTAGCAAAGCCGGCTTTGGCGATCTTGTCCAGGTACTCTTCTTTGGGCAGGGCTCCGGAGATACAAGCCGACCAGGCATTCGCATCATTTTGCATAACGACTGGCAATGGTTTTTCGGAGACGATATCGGAAATCACCATTTTACCCGTTGGTTTCAGGACGCGAAAGGCTTCTTTGAATACCTTCGATTTATCCGGAGCTAGATTGATGACACAGTTGCTCATGATGGTATCTACCGAGTTATCAGCCACCGGTAGATTTTCAATCTCGCCCAGACGGAATTCTACGTTCTTATACTCCTTATTTTTTGCCAAGGCATTCGCTTTCTTGACCATCGCCGGTGTCATATCGACGCCAATCGCTATACCAGTCGGACCGACTTTGATTGACGCCAGGAAAATATCAATCCCTGCTCCTGACCCCAGATCGAGGACGGTTTCGCCCGGTTTCAGGCCGGCATAAGCCGCCGGATTGCCGCAACCAAGGCCAAGGACTGACTCCTGGGGAATCTGTGCCAGTTCTTCCTGGGTATATCCGGCTAGAATAGCTTCGGCTGCCGGATCACTCCCGCAACCGCAACTGCAGCTATCCGATGAACAGCAGCTCTGTTCAGTTTGTTCCGCAATCTGTGAATATTGTTCTCTTACTGCCTGTTTGATTTCTTTTTCTTCCATTACAAGACTCCTTTAATAAATATTCCAATATCCTCTTAAGGAGTTATTTCCTTAATTAGCTTGCTAATACGTTCTTTTATATCATCTCGAATTTTTCTGACCTGTTCCAGGCTTTTCCCTTTCGGGTCCTCCAGCGCCCAATCCTCGGTTTCGATGAAACTGGCCGGGCATAATGCCCCGGCTTCAGCTCCACATCCCATCGTTATCATCCGGTCGGCTTGCTCCACCATTTCTAGAGTAAGCATTTTCGGCTTGTGGCCACTGATATCGATATCGGTTTCTTTCATAGCCTCAACAACCACCGGGTTGATGCTATCTCCCGGCTGCGTCCCCGCCGAAAAAGCCCGGGCTTTGCCCTGTGCCATCCGGTTGAAAAAAGCTTCCGCCATCTGGCTGCGCCCTGAATTGTGGACACAGACAAACACAACCGTCTTCATTTCGCTGCCTCCTTTGCCTGACTGCCGTCATAAACCTCAAAACGGCTATTCTTTAGTAGTCTTTCCATAAGGAAACCGATGCCGATAAACAGAGGTAGTGATACCAGTGTCCGAATCAGTGAAAATTCAATGCCCAAATATCCTATTTCAATACCGAGCATCGGGATCTTCATTGAAGTGAACGCCCCCAGATAGATGAATACATTCCTGATACTGGCTCCTTTTCTAAACAGGATATAAGCAACCGGGAAAGCCCCATATAATGGACCGGCTTGGAGCATCGCAAGCAATACCACCAGAGCGATACCTTTTATTCCGGACCCGGTTCCGATGTGTTTCTGTATCTTTTCTTTCGGCACCCAGACGTCGAACAAGCCGACGATGATGAAGAGGAACGGCATGAAAGTGATCATCTCGATGAAGGACTGGCCGAAGTTACCAAAGATATCCTTACCGGGGTTGAAACCGAAGATAAAGGATAAAATTGTCAGCACGGTGTACAGCCCGATCCAAATATAACTCTGGTATTTCTTGAGGAATGTTTTCATCGGATCAGCCCCATTACCATACCCACTGCCAGGCCGATAATTATTGCCGCTACAAAATTCAGGGCATTTCTCATGATGGCTGCTCGTTGTCCCAGGTATTTAATCTCCAGCGGTAGGGTTATTATCCCGACCATCATTAACGTGGTCATAAAAGTCGCTACCACCGCATATGATGCCCCCTGGTCGATAAGACCCGCCGCGATGGGATAAGAGATAAACCCGGGAATCAGCGTGATCGAACCTACCACGGCAGCTATCGAAAAACCGAGTATGCCTGAATTTTCTCCCAGGTAGCGGGTGATGATATCTGGCGGAACCAAATAAAGAACGATCGCTACAATGATAAGAATACTCAAGAAGGGAACCAGCACGTTCTTGAACATGTTCCAGCCCTTCCTAAATCCAGCCAGCGTCTTTTTTCGGTCTAGAATTACTGAGACCACTGATAGAATTACGCTTAACGATATGAAAATAATGGCATTTACATTCAAAATAATTTATTACCTTATTGCGGTTCAATCAACCTTATTTCTTTCAATCCTTAGCCACCCTTAATACCAGCGTTCTTTATTCCGTATTTAAATTTTCTTTTAGCCAACTCATTAACCGATGTGCTTGTGCTTCGTTATCTCCTGCGTACAAAGTGATGGGTTCTCTCGAAAATTACTGGTAATTCCTCAAACCTGAATCCTACCGTGGGACCATGAAAATTATATCCATAACCGTTGACCTTTTTAGCGAGGTAATGACAACCCGTGTTATATCGCTGCCGTCTCAAGCTCAACCGCCTTCACCTTGAAAAAATCTTAGGCTATAGTTTTCGAAAGCGGACCGGTTATCTAGTCCATGCATTTCTTTCCCCTTCGTTATCCGAAGATACCGCTATAGCCATCTAGCTTAATTTGTTATGATAAAGGTAATTTCCTTCTCCCTTGATAGGAGTGTCACTACCGTTGATTTTAACGGATAGCCAATGGAGCACGCTCTTGGCTTGTGTCTCGTTTTCGGCACCGATTATCAACATTTCACGCTCATTAATAACAACCGAAAAATCTTCAACCCGGAATCCGAGGGAGTTTCCTTCCGGATCGTATCCGCAGCCGTTGATCACACTGCTTAATTTGGGCATTGTTTTGTTGATATCTCTAGCCAGCTTAATGACCGCACGGGTCATCCCTTTTCCTCCCCCTCACTCTCAACGTCCATCACCAATGATGATTGTTATTATCGCCTCTTCAAACGGATACTCTGTTATTTCTTTTCCCATAGAAAGTCCTCTTGACAGGAATTACGTATTACCTTTCTTCTCAATCGACTTATCGAGAAATGATTTTACTTCTTCCTTCGTCGGTACCCGGCCGGAACAGACCAGTTTTTCATCGATCACCAACCCCGGTGTAGCCAGAATGGGATACTCCATGATCTTCTTAATGTCTCTTATGTGCTCAATACTTGCATCTACCGAAAGTTCTTTTACTGCCTCACGGGTAGTTTTCTCAAGCTGATTGCACTTGGCTCAACCCATTCCGAGAATCTTGATAAACATTCTTTCCTCCTCTATTTGTCCGACTTCGTCGGATTTGCTTTACACTTAATGCCCATTCCAACGAGACTTCCTCTTCGAAAGTCACATGTATATTAGTTGTCGACAGGTTAGGCGAGAAAGT
>DEUU01000238.1 GCA_002362735.1 Dehalococcoidia bacterium UBA3254 | reverse complement strand
AGGCACGGCGACGTGGCCACAGTAGACCAACGCTGCCGAGGTAGGGTATAATCCGACGGGCGATGTTCTTTTCAGTTTCGTCTATGCGGTAGCTAACGGCCTGTCCACCCGCAAGTCTCAAGGAGAAAACTTTACCGAGGAAGGCATCCGCAATCCTCAGACCCAGTCTCTAGTCAAACGGGTGACACTGGCGGCTCTGGATAAACCGGAAGGCGTCGAGCTTGAAGTGAGGATGAAGGATGGGGAAATATACCGAGAATATTTGCGCATGGCGCTGGGAGACCCCTCTAATCCGCTGTCCAAAGAAGGCCTCATCCAAAAATTCATGAACCAGGTGGATTTTTCCAGAAAGGTAAGCAGGAGTAACGCAGAGAAAATAGTTAAGCTGGTAGAAAAATTGGAAGAGGTAGATAACGTTCAGAAAATAGTTGAATTGGCAGTTAGGGAATAGAAGACAAAAAACACTAAGAAAAGGGAGGAGAAAAACCATGCCTATTGCCAGAGTTAATGGAATCAGAATTAACTACAAGGTTGAAGGCCTCGGTGAATCCCTGGTCATGATAGCTGGCTTCAGTTCCAGCCGCACCAGTTGGGCCTCCCAGATACCCTTCTTTAAAAAGCATTTCCAGGTTATTACTTTTGATAACCGCGGAGTGGGAAAGTCCGACAAGCCAGAAGGTCCGTATTCCACTAGGATTATGGCTGACGACGTTATTAAGCTTATGGACCACTTGGAAATAACCCGAGCCAATGTTATGGGTATTTCTATGGGAGGAATGATCGCCCAGGAGGTGGGTATCAACTATCCGGAGAGAATACAAAAGCTGGTGCTGGCCTGCACTTTCTCCTGTAAGGATGAAACCAGCGGCGATACTGCGGACCAGGCCAAACTGCTGGGTCTATCTGCTCAGAAAATGGCAGCCGGAATGGCCAGATTAGCCGTAAATAAACCCTTTAACCAATTTTTCCTGGGTATAATAGCAGCTATCGGGGCCACTTTTACCAATGCTTCCAGCAAAACAGGTCTTAAAGCCCAACGAGAAGCTTGTAATCTGCATAATGCTCTGGACAGACTGCCGCTGATCAAAGCCTCCACTCTAGTGATAGTAGGGACAAAAGACAGGATCATCAAACCCGTCTCATCTGAAGTAATAGCTAAAAATATTCCAGGTGCCCAACTGGTGGAAGTCGAGGGTGGTTCACATATGTTGTTCATGGAGATGAAGGACCGGTTCAATCGAGAGGTCTTTGATTTCCTCCAGTCTAAATAGATAAAAATGATATCTTGCTGTCGATACATAACAGGAGGTGAATAATGCAAAAGGTAGCACTGGTCTGCGGCTTAACCCATAACATGGGAAAGGCAATTGCAGAGGTTTTATCCCGAGACGGCTATTTCGTTATTGTGGCCTCGAGGCATGAAGATGAAGCCAGGAGGGTGGCTGAAAACCTGCCGTCGCAAGGAACTTATTACGCTCTGAATTTTGCGGATTCAGGACAGATAGAAGAATTGTTTTCATTTATTAAGAACACATGTGGGAGGCTGGATGTACTGGTCAATTCCCTGGCATTTACCCAGAATGAATCCATATTGGAATGCACTCTGGATATTTGGGAACGCACTATTATTACCAATCTGCGCAGCTACTTTCTCTGTACCAAATATGCCGCTGAAATAATGAAAGCCCAGGGTGGCGGAAGTATCGTCAATATCACTGTTTCCAGCCAGAGAGGCACCAGAAACAAATTTTCTTATACAGTGAGCAAGGGAGGGATAAATTCCCTGACTATAGCTGCTGCAGTAGATCTGGCTCCCTTTAATATTTGGGTCAACTCTGTCGGATCGGGTCTGGGAAGTAATACGTAGAAAATGGGGCGGCAATTGGGAAATCAAGACTGGAGACTATGCTGGCGCATTAACACTCAAAATATTAGATACAAATATTTTTCCACCCGCAAAGGTGCATAAACCGTTAACTAATGGTTCTGAGGATAACATTTGGTTTTATTATCAGGTACTTAGTAATGGTTTTGCTAAATCAAAAGATAATACAACTAAAGACTAAAATCCGTTCATCTAACTTTATAATACATCCATAAGATTTACTCTCCATAGTTTTATCATCGGGATGTCTGCCCTTTCACGCGTACATAGGAAAACCTAAATCATCCTTTTTCCCTGCCATATCGTTTTTGTCATTCTTCATGCGTTGGCGACTGAATTATGTGAAAGACTGGTTATTGAATAGTCATTGGGCATGTGAGAAAATGCTAACACCAGAGCATAAAACGAAATAAATTAATAAAACGGGGGAAGATATGGAATATCGTAGGATTGGAAAGTCGGGTGTCAAGGTATCTGAAATAGGCCTGGGAACCCTGGAGTTTGGCAGGCGGCTTAATGAGCTACAGTCGATATCTATTATTGATAGAGCACTTGATCTAGGCATAAATTTCATTGACACCGCTGATGTTTATAGCGATGGGCTTTCTGAAGAGTTCATCGGGAAAGCCTTGAGAGGAAAACGGTCAAGTGTCATTCTCGCAACCAAATTCGGTATTAGCATCGGGAATAATGCCAACGACTACGGAGGATCACGCTCCCATATAATGACAGCTGTTGAAGCGAGCCTGAAACGTCTGGGCACGGACTACATCGACCTGTACCAGATCCACCGC
>DEUU01000283.1:445-2860 GCA_002362735.1 Dehalococcoidia bacterium UBA3254 | reverse complement strand
GACTTCATTGGGGAATCTCGTGGCGGATGTATTTGCGGAGGTAGCACAATGCGATTTCATGCTGGTCGGCTCAGGCTCCATCCGCTCTAATCAGACCGGGCCTCTAGTAACGTTGAGTGATCTACGCAAGTGTTTCCCTTATGATGATACCCTGACTAACTATTCGATCTCCGGCGGAAAAATAAAAAAAATATTCAGCCATATCATGCGTCAGGACAACCGCAACGGGGAGGGTGAATGTTACCAGGTCAACACAGGCATAAAAGCCGTCTATGATGAGGATATGCGGAGTCTGGTTTCCTTAACCATAGCTGATAAGCCGGTGGTTGAAGACCAGCTTTACTCAATTTGCGTACAGGGCTTTCACTTCACCAATGCTGAGAAGTACCTGGGGCTGCAACCACAAGAATTCCTGGAAGCAGGAAATATCCGGGTAGTCTGCACATCAGCACAGCAGGTTCTGGAGGAATACCTCCGCAATCATCAGAATTTAAAAAGACAGGTAGAAGGGAGACTCACGTATTTACATAAAATGTCTAACAGTTAATTTACCTTACCCTTCTCGGCTAATGTTAAGCGTGATATAATAACCGTATGGTTCAAGACTATTCTCTAGCAGCTAAGCTTTTCATGGTCGCGGGTAAGCTTCCGGGACTCACCGAGGGATTTTGTTTTTATGAAACACCTACGGGAGAGAAGGTCAACTCGCGCATGCTGGCAGCTTATCTGACAGCCGCCACGATTGAAAACCTGAGCAAAACCGGAGCATTGGAATATCGAGAGGCGGGGCTCAAGGTACTGGGAGGCGAGATCCCGGTACTGGTAATAAACCGCAAGAATACCACCGGGACCGGTTTCGAGAAAACTTTCCTCGAAAAACTTGATACGGAAAAGAATCTTATTGAGCTGGTGAAAGATATTATTGGTGGGAGGTACCAGATACCCGAACAACAGTTGCTCTGGCTGATAAGAAGGGAATTTCCTAATAATGAATACCTGCGCCAAGAAGAAGTGGGATTTTTGTTTTTCAAACACAAAGAGACCCATTGGATACCTGAAAAAGTGAAACCCCTGGTAGAAACCTGGCTGCCACAGATGGAACCTATCTGGGAAGAGACCTTGAGGTTGCCTTGGCTGAAAACAGCAGTCAGAGACTTCAACTTTGGTCTTTCTTCACAAAAAGCTTCTCCAAAACACAAGGATTAAGACTTCAAATAGTCGATAACGATATTTTCCCTTTCAAACAAAGTTAGCAACATTCATTATTGTTCGAGAATATAAACATTAGCTGTTTCCGCTGGCATAAAGAGTAATGATCCTTGAAGTGCCGGATGGGTTTAAGACCTAATTATCTCAATTTGCAGACTACATTTGGAGGCGGGAATATTGAATCATTATTAAAGCAACTAAGAATAGACAGCGCAGACTTAAAAAAAGTTTCGGTGATAGCGTTAATCCTGGCGAACCTGTCGCCTATTTAGGGCATACTGTTCCTAGAATGGCAGGTTTTTCCCATTTTGTTCCTTTTCTGGATGGAGAACGTTATCATTGGAGCGTCCACCGTATTAAAAATGATGATATGTCCTCCAGGTGATGAACGGCAATGGACGGCCAAAGTCTTTATGATTCCTTTTTTCTGCATCCATTACGGCATTTTCACGGCGGTACACGGCGTTTTTGTTATCTTTATGTTTGGAATGATAGGAGGCTTCATCAAGCCATGTGAATTCACTTCAGGGCCTTTCGATATATTTGGTACTATCGGGAACCTACAGCTATGGTGGTCAATTCTGGCACTGGTGGTTAGCCATGCTGTTTCATTGGCCGTTAACTATGTGGGTAATGGCGAGTATAAAAAATGTAACGTAGTCCTTTTGATGATTCAACCCTATGCTAGAGTAATTATCATGCACATTACTGTTCTTTTGGGCGGTTTTTTGGTGATGTTATTGGGTTCACCGGTTATTGGTCTCATATTGCTATTATTCTTAAAAACCTTTATCGATATTACGGCACATCTCAGACAACATAACTCTGCCGTTAAGAATAAAAGTGCAGCAGCTAGGGCAGCCAGTTTATAGGGTTTAAAGGGAGACAAATTGCTATCCCTGGTTATTTATCGCCCGGCCGGCCTACAATGATGATCAGCCTGACAGCGGCAATGACAGCCGCGGGCGCCATGAGCCTGGCAAGATAGTTAATAATGCCGTTAACAGCATCACCCAGGCCGATAGCTAATTCATTGAGGGTTTCAAAACCGGCAGTCGCTACCACAATCAGGGCAATTGCTGCAAGCATCACCTTCGTCAGTTCCCCGGAGGTTATATTAAGAGCGCCTATGATAATTCCCAGTGCTAAAAGGACAATAACAACTACGGCGTTGGATTGCAGGAAAATACCGGCGAAAAAAGCCAG
>DEUU01000283.1:0-198 GCA_002362735.1 Dehalococcoidia bacterium UBA3254 | reverse complement strand
AAAAAAGCCAGTGCCAGTCCGGCAATCAGGACGATCATCCCGATAATTCTCCGAGCTCCTTTTTCAGTTTTTACTCCATGAGCCACTTCTGCATTCATTACTTTATAGCTCCTATTTTAGTTACTAAATAAGACCGCCTAAAATTTATCTCATTATTTTGCCGGCGTGGTAACCTGAGCATTAGCGGAGAAATCGGAC
>DEUU01000251.1 GCA_002362735.1 Dehalococcoidia bacterium UBA3254 | reverse complement strand
CAAATGTGAGGAGGTGAAAATAAAGGATACCAGGACAGTTTGGATATTCAGAAAAAAAATGATCGTACTATCCCAAAAATTAAAACATTATCGTTTTGTTTTCATTTCGGATAATAACTGAATAATAAGTGAGGAGGAAAGATCGATGGTAATGAAAAGGTTGCCAATGCTTATCAGCCTGCTGTTAGTTTCATCCTTAATTTTGGTTATCGTAGCCTGTAGCCAACCTGCTCCCACACCATCTACCACTGCTCCGGCATCTACTACTGCCGCTCCAGCCACAACTACAGCGGCCCCGCCAGTAACTACTACGGCAGCCCCACCAGTAACATCCGCTCCAGCCCCTACTACATCCAGTCCACCCGCACCTTCTCCATCTCCCACCACTTCAACAACTGCTAAATATATTTTGAGCCTCGCTCCTATTAACAATCCTGCTCCCCGTCCAGAAGGGTCTACCCCCCCTCCTGCAGGAAATAGCAGGTTTTGGGGAGAATGGATTAAAATGATCTCTGCCAAAACAAACGGTCAGGTGAGAATTGATCCTTATTGGTCACAGGCTATATCACCTGTAAATCAGATCGTGACTAGTACCAGTACTGGTGTCTGCGATATTGGTGGAGTATATCCCGCCCAGGAAGCCGGCAAATTACCCCTGTCCATGGTTGCCCATATACCGGGGTTTGGCACCGACTGGTGGGCCCAGCCCATGGCTTTTTGGGACCTCATGAATCAGGAGCCACTCTTGTCCGAATATGGGAAATACAATCTTCTCCCATTGGGAGTTGATATTGTTTCCGACTATCACCTGATATCCGTTAAACCCATTCGCACCGTGGCCGATCTTAATGGGAAAAAGATATCCTGTTCCGGTTTTATCGCCAAAACTTTGTCCGCTTTTGGAGCTGTACCCGTCGCTATGACTCCCCAGGAGCAATATGAAGGGATGCAGAAAGGTACTATCGACGGCAACAGCGGTGGTTATGCCCCGATCAGTGATTTTAAGTTCTATGAAGTAGCCAAAAATATCACCGTCTTTCCGTTAGGAGGCCTCGTGAATCCTATCCTGATTAATAAAAATTCCTGGAATAAACTACCACCGGATATTCAGGCTATCTTCAAAAATACCATTCCTGACGAAGTCCAAATATGTATAGACTCCTATTTTCGCCAGGGCCAGCCCCTGTTCCCGATGTCCGAGCAAGTGCTGAAAGATAATAACATTCAGATTATTCAGCCCGGTGCAGAAGATATCGCCGCTTTACAAAAGGTTCAAGCTGGGCTAGCTACGGCATGGGCAGCCGAAACCGACAAAGCTGGTTCTCCTGGTACCCAGGTCCTCAATAATTACCGGACCCTGGTCCAAAAGTATGAAAAAGTCAGCACTTTCGCCTTCAAATAGACCATAAAACTAATTTCTAACAGAGGGAACTTACGTTAGCGCACTTGGGATATTAAACTCAAGTGCGCTAACCGAGAGTATCCTAAACTTTCGTTGAAGCGATAGCTATCTCCGTTCATTTCCAGGATATGGCAGCCGGGCAATCTCCTTTCACGTCCTTAATCAGGAAAATATTGAAGGTGAGACTTTTGTATAGACCTGGCTAGAGACACGTTAAACGGAAAAGAACTGGAAGCCTTAATATGATCTCCAGCTTGGACGAAGTAATGACTATTTCTTAAAATTCTCGATATTATTCAGGTTTTCTGGATTGTAAGCGGTGACATCATCTTTTTTAATTCAAATTAGATGACAGGCAGCCTGATGTTTTAAAGTTACTGTTTTAAGCGGAGGTTCTAACTGTTTACAGGCATCTGTAACATTGGGACAACGGGGATGGAAGCGGCAACCGCTCGGTGGGTCAATAGGGCTGGCTATTTCACCTGTGATAGACGGAATCGGTCTTTCTCTTTCTGGATCCGGCCTGGGCACCACCGCGAATAATGCTTTGGTGTAAGGATGCATCGGATTTGAAAAGACTTCATCCGTATCACCTATTTCTACTATTTTGCCCAGATACATCACGGCAATGTGAGTTGTCACGTGACGCATCATTCCCAGATCATGAGCAATGATAAGAAAGGTAAGTTTCTGTTTCTCCTGAATATCACCCAGGAGATTCAAAATCTGAGCCCGTATAGAAACGTCCAGTGAAGAGACAGGTTCGTCAAGGATGACTAATGATGGCTCTACTGTCATGGCTCTAGCTATGGCAACTCTCTGTTTCTGTCCACCGCTTAATTCATGAGGAAACATGTTTAAACGATCAGGTAGCCCAACTAACTGCATCATTTCTTTGGTTCTGGCTAAGATCGCTGCTTTGGATATTTCTTTACGCTGTACCTCTAAAGGTTCGCTTATCAGGTTACGTATCCGCATGCGTGGGTCGAGTGAGCTGGCGGCGTCCTGGAAGACAGCTTGAACACGAGTACGATACCAGGTAACCTCAGGGGATGTAAACTGCAATATGTTTTTACCTTCCAGAAGAATAGAACCGCTGGTGGCTTGCTCCAGCATCAAAATAAGTTTGGCAATGGTAGTTTTACCACTGCCAGACTCTCCGGCGATTCCGAAGCTGGTACCTCTTTCAATCGAAAAGCTGACTTTATCAACTGCCTTGAGAGTTTTATGTTTCCTGTGAAAAAGACCGCCTTCGTTAACCGGGAAGTACTTAACTAGGTCTCTTACTTCGAGAATAGCCCCCATGATTTACATTCCCTCCCGTTCCAAAAGCCAACAAGCGGCAGATCTGTCACTATTTACCCGGGTCAAAGGTGGATATTCTGTTTTACAGATATCCATCGCCCTGGGACAGCGCGGCCAGAAACTACAACCAGGGAGCAAACGGAGAAGATTGGGAGGCTCGCCTTCGATTTGATACAGTCTTTTTCTTTTACTATCCAGTTTGGGTAATGCCTGCATGAGTGCTTTAGTGTATGGATGCAGCGGGTTACTGTAGACCTCTTTAACTGACCCGTTCTCCACCACTTTACCGGCATACATTACGGCAATGCGGTCACAGTTTTCGGCTACGATAGCTAAGTCGTGGGTAATCAAGATAAGTCCCATATTGGATTGTTTCTGCATCTGTTTTAGCAATCTGAGAAACTGATCCTGAATTGTC
>DEUU01000343.1 GCA_002362735.1 Dehalococcoidia bacterium UBA3254 | reverse complement strand
AAGGAGTTAAAAGAGTTACGGAGGCTTGAGCGGAAAAGAATATGGCAAGAGGGAGCAAAGGACACTCTATTGCTTAAAGATATTAAAGACGTTGAGACTGCTTTCCACATAGCAGATGCCGAAACTCCACAGAGGATAGGCTGATGCCGAATTTTCAGTGGGCAGTTTTTGAGGCTAATCTTGACCCGGTCACAGGGGCTGAACAGAAGGGCAGACGGCTAGTGCTGATTGTAAGTAATGAGGAGTTCAACCAGGCTATGCCTAATGTTACTGTCTTACCTCTGACATCAACAAAACGCCGACTATATCCATCAGAGATTCTTCTACCAGAAGGAAAAGTAGGTCAATCTCTGGAATCTATTGTAATGGCTCACCAGATAAGGACAACTTCAAAGCAGCGATTGGGGAAATTGCTTGGTTTTCTCGACGATACTCAGCTTCAGCACGAGATACAGAGGGCTATTAAAGAGCATCTGGATATGGAATTCATGCTGGAGAGGAATTTCTGACGATGCATGGATTGTGATTCCAATACTATCTGAATGTAATTCTATAACGTTCAGCTTATTATTTTCTGAGCCAGTTCAAATCCAGACCGATAGTGCAAGTTGAATTCGAACTCGGAAATCTAGATGACATCTTAATAAAATTGGCAAAGAAGGCGGGTATGGAAAAGACTTAACCGAATAATCTGGTCGAAGATCCGCTCGTCTAGAGAGAATGGGCGGCCAATTTGGTAGATATAGGAGAAAGATGACTTAGTATGTATTTTGAAGAAATGATGAAGCTACGTTACAAAGCACATTCATGACGATGAGTGTACCTTGAACGTAGCCTCAATTACGCTCAATCATGCTTTTGGTTATTATTCATTGCTCAGGCACGAGTCGAGGCTACGACTGGATAAACATGGGCATCACTGTTAAGAGTGACATACGATTTAGCAGAAAATGATTCGGTAAATCCGTTGCTGTTACTCGTTTGATGTATCAGGCAAATGTTTGACCGTTTTCGATGGTGATGCAAATAGCAAACAGCTTTAACAAGATACTTGTTGATCTTTTCAACAAGTAAAAGATTTGATTTGAGGCTGACTAAGAATGCCGAAATCGTGTCCGAGAGAAAAAACTTTCTTTTAAAAATTCTTTAAATTGGAGTTTTAATGGTCCGAATCCTTTCTGAGGGCCGGACTAGGGCTCTTACTTTGAGGTTAACAGTTAATAACCATCTCGACTCGCTTTACTCCAAATACCGTTGATTATTTTATAAAAGGAACATTAATATGTAAAAAGTAGTCTCTTAAGGCCGCTGAATAACGCTTTCTTCTTGAATAAAATTCGGTTAACTGTTCCCCAAAAAGCCAGTGAAGAGCATTTAAGCGGATTAGAGCTTTACCATGTCTTTATACCTGGGGGCTTGCGTTTTCCAACCGGTCTTTTCACTTAGATTCCTGGCGAAATTGGTGGCCGCTTTTTCTTCCCCATGGGTTATGAAGACGCAGTGCGGCGGGACGCGGATATCGGACAGCCAGTGAAGCAGTCCTTCCTGGTCGGCGTGGGAAGAAAAACCCTCGATTTTTTCAACATGGGCTCTTACTTTGTGTTTTTCCCCATAGAGGCGGACTTCCTGGGCCCCTTCCAGCAGCAACCTGCCCAGCGTCCCTTCAGCCTGATATCCGACAAATAGTATGGTACTTTCCGGCCGGCTGATATTATTGGCGATATGGTGTTTGATGCGCCCACCGGTCACCATGCCGCTGCCGGCGATGATAACGCAGCTTTCTTTCAGGCTGGCAATCGCCCGGGACTCTTCAGTACTCTGCACCATCTTGAGATTCTCAAAGTTAAAACAGGAATTATTTTGGCGCAGTCGGCTCATCATGTCTTTATCAAATAATTCGGAATGCCGTTCGAATACTTCGGTGATCTTTATCGCCATGGGACTATCCAGAAAGACGGGCAGAGAAGGAATTTCTCTCCGTAAAAACAGCTCGTTCAGGTGGTACAGCATCTCTTGGCTTCTCTCCAGGGCGAAGCTGGGAACTACGATGTTGCCACCGGCTTCGACAGTTCGGTTGATAATATCGCGCAGCTGTTTTTGGATATCCAGGTTTTTGTGTTCTTCATGCGTACGGTCGCCGTAAGTCGACTCGATAACTATATATTCCGCCGCATCGAAGACCGCTGGGTTATTGATTATGGGGCGCTCTGGCTCGCCAATATCCCCGGAAAACAGAACCCGGTGGTTTTTGCCGTCCTTTTGATATTGATGCTAATGGTCGCCGCGCCCAGGACATGCCCGGCCTCATAATAGCAGCCTTCGATATTGTTGTTTACCTTCACACATTCCATGTAATCTACCGGGGAAAAATGGGAAGTGACGGATTCCGCATCCTTAATTGAATAAAGCGGCACTTCAGGGTGAGGACCGCGGCGGCCTTCCCTCCTGTGGCGTTCCGCCTTAATCATAGCGTCTTCTTCTTGCAGATGGGCGGCATCGATAAGAATGATCCGGGCTATCTCCGCGGTGGCTTGGGTGCAGTAGACCTTACCTTGGTAGCCGTCGCGTACGAGTTTGGGCAAAAGACCGCTGTGGTCGAGGTGGGCATGGGTCAAAAAAACTGCGTTGATCGATTTGGGATCAAATTGAAACGGTTGCCAGTTTCTTTCTAGATAATGTCGCTCTTGGTACATTCCGCAATCTATCAGTATGCGCGTACCATAACTTTCCAGAAGATAGCAGGAACCAGTGACGTTTTGTGCCGCACCTAAGAATGTCAATGTGGCTAACATGTATTATTTCACTCCTGATGACAAAAGTTATGTCTTAAGTTAGTTAAGACGCTCATCCTGTAATGTTCCCAGTTATAGCGAAATATTGCCGTGTCATCTTTGACGAGGAGCATTAGATATCTAAGTCTACAATACCTTTAATCGAAATTACAGTAAACTCAAATTTTCCCATTCTCTGGCTGTTATTTCTGAAGAGTCCATGAGTAAAAATCCAAAAAAGATAGAAAGAAGTGAGTAAAAATCTGCGTCATCGGACAGGTGATTAGAAATCTTACGAAATTGTTAAACACTACCTAAAATCCAACCAAAAAACTACGTAAATCTGTCAGCCAGAAGACATCCTGTTCTGTCCATTCAGACATCTTTCTATTTCCCACAACGTGAGCGAATATCTCAAGATGGTATATCTTTACCTGGTAAAAATACCCGTTCAAAAAATAACTTCATTCCTGACTTATTACGATGTACATCTGCAGAATGCATTATACTGAATCATTAATTTTTGCGGCATCTAGCCACCCTATATTCATCCGATCCAGATTTTTTGCAGCTCCATGCAAAACAATTCACAACCGTTTCATCGTGTATATCTTCTTCCTATTTTCACTAGGATGCGCGTTAATTATCAATCACACATTAATTATCTCCAAAGCCTATTAGCCTCCTATGTTGGCCACGTCCGAATCGAATTCAGCTGCTCTTACTCTATCGATTCTTTCCTGTAGAGCGGACTGGGCGGCTGCCAGCTTAGCTATAGGGATGCGATAAGGGCTACAACTAATATAGTCAACTCTAATACCGTGTAGATAGCGGATCGAACGTGGCTCCCCGGCTTGTTCTCCGCAAACTCCTATTTCAATAGTTTTACTATTGCGCCTCGCCCAGAAAATAGCCGTCTCCATTAAGCGTCCAACACCTTTAATATCTAGTACCTCAAAAGGGTTATCCTGCAACACTCCCATTCGCAGATATGCCGGGAGGAATTTCTTCTCTGCATCCTCACGACTGAAAGAAAAAACAGCCTGAGTTAAATCGTTCGTTCCAAAAGAAAAGAAATCTACTTCTCTGGCTAATCGGCCTGCCCGCATGCAAGCCCGCACTGTCTCGATCATCACTCCAAATCTAATATTAAGGCCTTTTATCATTTCCTTAACAATAAGGGCTTCCTGTAACGTAATAACTTGAGGAATCATGATGGAAACTTTTGCTTGACATTGGGAAAGGGCTTTTTGAATCGAAGTAATTTGCATCTTGTATATTTGGGGTGTTGTTAGCGCTAATCTCACCCCTCTATGCCCCAGCATGGGATTAGTTTCTTTCAACTCCACAATTCTCTTCCTCATTTCAGGGTCAGTGACCTCATACTCTGGAGGCAGAAACTCATGCAAAGGCAAATCGAGTAACCTGATGATAATAGATAAGCCCTGCAATGACTCGAAGAGGGCTACAAAGTCCCTCACTTGAAGCTCACCCAGTCTCTGAATAGCCGCTGTGCGTGTATAATCATCTTCTGCCAGAATAAATTCCCTGATTGCCGCCAAGTGATCCGGAGGGTTGAACATGCGCTCTGTCCTACACAAACCGATACCTTCTGCGCCGAACAACCTGGCTCGCGCAATCATCTCTGGAGTATCAGCATTTGCTCTTACTCCTAAACGCTTGAAACCATTTGCAATTTCCATAAGCTCATCAAGTTCTTTGCTGGAAGTAACTTCAGTGAGGGGTAGGGTTCCTTTATACACGTTCCCGCTAGAACCGTCGATAGTAATATCATCACCTTCTTTGATGACTTGTCCAAGTACCACAAAATGCTTAGCCTCTGCATCTATGTCAATGCCTTCAGCGCCGCAAATACAGGGTATCCCCATCGCCCTGGTAACCACCGCGGCATGGGAAGTAAGACCACCTCTTTGCGTTAGAACTCCTTTAGATACCGCAATCCCCTGGATATCATCTGGGCTAGTCTCAGTACGGACGAGAATAACGCTAGTACCATTTTTAGATTCGGCAACCGCTTCCAGAGTATCAAAAATTACTTTACCGCTGGCAGCGCCGGGTGCCGCATTTAATCCCTTAACCAAAGCTTCATATTTACTCACATCTTTGATTTGCTTGTGGAGAAGTTGGGTCATATCATTTACACTAATGCGCATAACAGCTTCTTCACGGGTAATCAATCCCTCGCTTATCATATCTATCGCAATTTTAACTGCCGCGTTCCCAGTACGCTTTCCAGTTCGGGTCTGAAGCATATATATTCTACCGGATTCGATAGTAAATTCCATATCTTGCATATCAGCAAAATGGTGCTCTAATTTATCCGCAATTTTGACTAATTCGATATAATTACTCGGCATAGTTGACCTTAACTTTGATATCGGTTCAGGTGTACGAACACCAGAGACAATCGCTTCACCCTGCGCCTGCATCAGGTATTCTCCAAAAAGACCTTTTTGTCCGGTGTTGGGATCGCGGCTAAAAACGACTCCTGTACAGGATTGAGCATCTTTGTTCCCATATACCATAGCTTGAACAATAGCTGCGGTACCCAGCCTGGGAGAAATATTATTTAGTCGACGATATTCAATCGCTCGCGGAGTATTCCAGGATTCAAATATGGTCCTGATTGCCGATTTGATTTTCTCAATGTTCCTGATGTTAAGAAGAGTATCCATCATCCCTGGCATGGAGACCGGCGCGGATGAACGGACAGATACTTCCAGACCTTCTCCCAGGTTTCTCCCCATTTTTCTTTCTAAATTATTTAAGGCTTCTCGAATTTCTTCCTCCGGGATAGTTCCATCCTCCAACCATTTCTTGAAAGCTTGTATTGAAACCACAAACCCAGGGGGAACAGGCAGACCAAGGATGGTCATTGTGACCAGATTGGATCCCTTATTCCCTAATTCATTTTTGTCAGTAAAACCACCATCCAGTGTATATACATAACTCATCTTTGTATCCTCTTCATCGGTTAAGAGACTTTATGATTCCTTTCCTCTCTAACTAAACCTTTCCAATCAGTTGCTCTTTTCGTTAGGCGTTCTGCCCAAGTTAAATAATCTTGTTCTTCCGTTCCCGATTTGAAATGGCAACCAGCTTATTTTGTTGGCGGATGACGCTCTAAGCCAGCTAGATCACCGATAACGTTCACAAGTGACGAATCTTGAGGGACGACTATTTTAGCATTGTTAGTAAGAGACTGTTCAACCGTCTGCAGTCGACGCAGTAATTGTGCATTCCCCTTGAAGTATTGATCTGCTGCTTCGTTGACTAATTTAATAGCTTGGGCTTCTCCCTCAGCTACCGTTATCTTCGCCTGCTTCTGGCCCTCGGCTTGCAGAATGGCCGCCTGTTTTTGTCCCTCAGCTACCTTAATGGCCGCTCGCCTTTCACCATCTGCCTGTGTCTCTCGCGCTGTCGCAAAGTCAATAGCAGCGATCTTTTCGTTACTTGCCTTAACCACCTTGTTCATTGTCTCCTGGACATCGGCTGGAGGGTTGATCTCCTTAAGTTCGGTACGCACGATCTCTAATCCCCAACTCTTAGTCTCGGTAGCAAGATTATTATATAGGGAGCTATTGATTTTGCCGCGTTCGCTGTTGGCCTCTTTGAGGGACATAGTCCCGATGATGTTCCTTAATGTGGTTCGCGCCAGAGCAACAATTTGTCTCATGTAGTTAAAAACACTGTACTGGGATGCCTTGACACTCTCCTCATCGGGGCGTACCTTGAAATAGACCTGGGCGTCAACCTGAGCATTCAAGCTATCACTGGTAATAATTTCTTGTAATCCGGCGTCAATCATATTTTCAGTGATGTTGATTCGAATCAGATGCTCTATAAATGGTACAAGAAAGACAATACCCGGGTTAGCGAAACGGTTATATCTACCAAATCTTTCAATTAGACCCCGGTTAGTTGGTCTCAGTGTGCGAATAGACATAGCCAGGATAATGACCACAATAATGAAACCTATTACAGAACCTATGATTGTTCCTGTCATATACAAGCCTCCTCTATATTATAAAGCCAATTTTTGCCTGAAGGTTTTAAAATTATCTACTCTAATAAGCACTCAATAAGTATATGCACTTATATTATATTCGCCTTTTTTTAAATAGCGTTTACCATTAGCCAGCACAAGCAACTCCAAATAATTGGCCACAACCGTGCCAAATTGCAGTCATATTTTTTCAACTGCTAGGTCTTCTCCCAGGACTTGGTGGTGAATAGACGCGATGTTTGGATCGTGCGTTCCGGAGACGTTTCCAGGCATGTGTCTGGGTTTTTAAAACCATAGTTTAACTATACTCAAAACATGGAGATAGCTTATGGATATATAATGAAAATGATAGCCTCTGTACATGAGTCCCTCGGAGGTGTGACATGGTGAACAGTAGAGAAGATATGATTCAGGATGAATTCCGAGGCGCTCGACTCCGCATTTATGGGACTAACCGGGAAGATCCGAATGAAGGAAGGATTTTTGTCTGGACCAAAATGGGATGGTTTGAGCGTATCCAAGGCTCATCTGGAAATGTGGCTTTTACGCCTATAGCTGCATCGGAAGCTGAATTGCGGGAGTTGATTACGAGGGATGATCCTAAGTCTGACTTAATTGAACTGGGCGGTGATTTCCGAAAAACGGTTTCCGCGGAATTCAGGGAGCAATCGATATATGATCAGGGCTTTCGGGAACATTCAGAAAACGAGTTTTCCGATGAAGATCAACAATTTCACCAGCATGAATTATAGTTTAGAATCCTGTTTTTGGTATTTGAATTGTCTTCACTGGAATGAGCTGCATTCGGGAATATTCGCTGAGCCTTATTGATTAGGTTCCCACCTCTCTTTAGTCCAGATCCAGATGTTCTTTAATAGCTTTTAGCACTTCCTGACAAAGTTGGAAGTCATTTATTTGACCAATTAGTTTCCCTAACCTTTGCTTGGAGATGGTTCTGATTTGATGCGCCAACAGAAGGCCCCACCTGATCGCGCTGGTTGCGAATTCCAGCATCCACTTGATCAGCGAACATTCATCACTCCACCTTTATCTGACGTTTTCTTTATTCACTATTATATATAACGCAACGTGACGAATCCGTTAGACAATAGTAAAAGGTAAAACTTTGTAAGGAATGTTTCTAATGTTACGTGGATATCGGGATGTACGTTAATCCGTACTGAAAGACTTTCTCGAGCATGGGTGAGTTCCAAAAAAATTCTGGTCAATTCAATAGAGGGAGTCTGCTTAAAATAACAGGGGGTAGATGAACAACCCATTCCTTATATTTGCATTTTTCGCCTTTTAGGGCTTGGTGGTGATAAACTTTATATGGTCACGCTTGCAAATAACCTGGATCCTATTACGTCCCGAGGCAGCCACGGCAGGTGTGCCCCCTCCTGGTTCCACCCACTGACTGACCATATAGAAATTTTTCAATCCTGGTAGTTCTTTGCTCATACGGGTCATGAAAACCTTGCTCGAAAGCATCCAACCTTCCCAGGCGCCTCGCCAGTTACCTGTATAACGTTCCCAAGTCGCCGGAGTGGCTACATCACACATTTCTACCTGCTTGACTAGCCCCGGGAAGCGTGTCTCGAGGAATGCAATGACTTGATTCGCTACCTTTTCCTTTTCCTGATTGTATTTTTCATGGTTCTCCTGCCTCAGCTTTTTCCAGTAATCATAGTCGGCATAGAGGAACGCCACCAGTGAGGTTTTTCCAGGCGGGGCGAATATTGGATCATAACTATAAATATCCAGGCATATACGGTCGCATACCTTATTCCCAACTGTGATGGGGTTGTCCAAAATGTAGACTATCTCATGCGGCTCTGGGGGAAAAGACCGGGCTACTCCCAAACCGACATAAAGCAAAGGCTGGAATAAAGGTAATTTTGAATAATATCCTTTAATCTTATCATTGATTAATTTGCCGTCAAGCATGCTGAAGATTGTAGAATGCCCATCAACAGCTGAGATGACAATATCTGCGCTATATTCTGTCCCTTTGAGAAGACGAATGCCCACTGCCCGGTTATCCTCCACAAGTATCCTCGTTACGGGTGAACGGTAATGGACTTGCCCGCCAAGGCTAAGGTATCGCTTTTCAATCGCTCGTACGAATTCCAACGAGCCACCAATAGGACACCCAGCCTGTTTAGTATGTTGGAATCCGAGTGTCCCTTGCCTCGCGAGTAAAGAAAACTCCGCAAAATCACCTGCGAAACTAGCGGTGAAAGCCCGACGTAAGAACGGGTTCTTAAATCTTTGGGCATATTGTCCTGTAGTGAGCCTCCTGAACTTGAGGAAAGTCGGCAGGAAAGGTACTATCGAAGGCATCATTTTGAGATTATCTAGTAGTGTATTCAGTTCTGGAGCCTTGTCCATTTTCCACTTAAGGCGAGACATGGCACGAGCTCCATTAATGAATTCATGGATTAATATAGCGTCCTCTGGAGCGAACTCCCTGGTATGTCTCTCGAGCTGGTCTAAATCTGAATGGAGTATCCAGATTTTACCGTCTGCTCCTTCAATTCTCCGATATTCATCAAGGTTAATGAACTTGCGGTCCTGAACGGCTCCAAGCTCTTCCCAAACACTGTGAAAACTGGCACTCGGGCTAGAGCCATAGACCCAATGGAGGCAACCATCTATTGTATACCCCGTTCGTTCCCAGACGGTACACACCTCCCGGTTTATCATGCATTTCAAATATCTGGGAATGGTAGCCATTCATTTGTGCATAGCAACCTGCAGAGAGACCTGCGATTCCAGCGCCAATGATAATAATTGATTTATTCATCATATTTTCCGCTTTGATTCTTTGGCTTTTTGTTACCCCACTTTGTTCTCAATCTCTTTTCCATCCCTGTCTGGTATAGATAATCACTCCCACAGTTAAGAATGCAATCGCAATTAGTGTTGTCGATGTAACCTGGCCTAGAGTTAGCGGGTTATATCCTGCTACGCTCTCACCAAGGAGCAAATAGGTGGAGGAAGAAGCAGCAGATGATATCGGATAGACTTGTGCAAACGACTGTAAAGATGATGGTAAAGACTCATAGGGAATGAAGATACCTGAGATAAATGCAGTGATTAAGGTTATCGCCAGTCCGGTGAAGAATGTTGCCAGGAGCAACTTGGTATATGATCCAATGATAAGGCCTATGCCGGCTGCCGAGATAATTGCAAGCAACAGGAAACCAATCGCCGCGGCGTAGTTTGCGATGGCGCCATTGAAACGAGCTCCATAGATCAGACCAACCACAATGATCAAAACTACTGCTACAAGAGAAAGAATTCCGGAGCCCATTATGCGCCCCAGGAAATCGTGCCAGGGACTGATAGGCATGGACTTAAGTTTGGTCAGGAGCCCCGTCTCGCGGTCCCGTGCTATAGAGCCTGCAAGATTCAATATCCCGGCCAGCATGAGAGAAAAAGCCACCATGGCAATGGTAAGCACGCCTTTAGCTAGAGGTATATCAGATTTAGGTACGCTTGAGCTCAGTGAAACACCGGTGATAAGAAGAAGAAATACGGGCATTAATATGGTAAAAATGGATACAGCCCGTATTCTCATAAAGCATTTTATAGTCTTGGTAAAAGTGCCCGAGATTTGTCTCATTGTATTTTCACCTCCTGCATCGGGTGTTCAGTTAACTTAAAAAATACGTCTTCAAGGGTAGGCTTGGAAACCTCGGTCCGGTTTATCGTAATACCTGATTGATTCAGCGCTTTGACAACCTCGGGGAGAATTTGCCCGCCATCGTGGGCATAGATACGATAGCCATCCGGAAGGTAAGCAAACTTGTGCCCTTCGCTGAAAGCCTTCAAAACTGTCTCACAATCATCGCTCACATTTGGCGTTTCAATAGTGATGGTTTCATCTGGGGCAAATTGAGCACGCAGCATTGCTGGAGTTCCTTCCGCGATGATTCTGCCCTTATGAATGAGCCCCACCTTTGAAGCTGACTCGGCGTCACTCCCCATATGAGTAATAAGGAAAATGCTGGTTTTGTCTTGTTTGATATGTTTAAGCAGAGTAAAGAAATCTCGCCGGGCAGCCGGGTCCAATCCTGTCGTGGGTTCGTCCAGAATAAGAATTCGTACACCGGGGAATTGGGCCGTGGCCAGCTCAAGTCGCTTTTTCATGCCTCCGGAATAATGGGAAAATGGCTTATTAGCTTCCCTGGTTAATCCAACCTTTTCCAGCATTTGGTCTACCATGTCTCTGGCAGCCCGGCCCCCAATTCCCAGGATGCTGGCGAAATAGAGGAGATTCTCCCTCCCTGAAAGTTGTGGAACCGCAAAGTTATCCTGTGGGATATAAGCAATCATTTGTCGTACCTTATCAGGCTTCTTCCCATAGATTTGCAGGATGCCGCTATCAAATTTGGTGACCGAGGCCAGTATCGAGGATAAGGTACTTTTGCCTGAACCGTTAGGTCCCATGAGGGCGTAGAACTCACCCTCATTAATGTCAAGGTTGATTCCCTGAAGTACAGGAGTTGGTCCGTAACTTTTTTTGAGATTTTCTACATGGATTACTTTCACGCTTCACCTCTTTACCGGCATTACAGTCTATCGTTACAGACTATCACTGAATATTAATTTAAGACTGAATTATTATTTTTACACCCTACAAACGGGGGGAATAGACTAATACAGTTAGATAGTTATTTCCCTGGTCAAAAGGATAGCTTCTATAGATTTTCTTTTTGAACAATTCCCAAGGATGCTAATGACCGCAACAGTAAGGAAAATGAAGAGCCTGCCTTGTTTCCCAACTGAAAGAAATTCTATAATAGCAC
>DEUU01000316.1:1898-8737 GCA_002362735.1 Dehalococcoidia bacterium UBA3254 | reverse complement strand
CCTGAAAAAGTTATAAGAGAAATAGAAAGAAGTATTACTTTAGCAGTGATTATGATGGTGGAAGATATCCAAAATCCAAAAGAAACAGGGACGAGAGTTGGATTACGAAACAATTTTGCTGATATAGCACCAATCACCCGAGGGCATATGGTCGAGTAATCAGGCAATAGATAATAATGTAGAAGCGGGTTTTTAAATATAACTTGTGCGTGTAGTTGGATTGGAAACGAAAAAACCGAATGAGGATGAAATTTTGTAGAGTTGATCAATGTAAAAATATTTCACCACGTAATATACATATTAGAATAAAAAAGACGTATGGAGGATGGTAAATGAAGGTTATCAATATAAAAGATATCGAAGTTATAGAAATGAAAGAACATCCGCTGTTCACAGGAGGGAAAGTTTATAGCCAACCCCTTATAGATGGAAAAACTGCGAAAAATATTAATGTAGGCATGGTTAAGTGCGATCCAGGTGGCCATAACGTATTCCATATCCATTCAAATGAACAAGTTATCTTTGTCACAGAAGGTAGGGGTATTGTAGCAACAGAAGATAAGGAAGTAATAGTAACACCAGGTATGATAATCTATATTCCTCCAGGAGAAAAACACTGGCATGGAGCCACTAAAGATTCATCGTTTGAACAATTATCAATTGTCGTTAAACCAGAGGAAATGAAGATAGTAGATAAATAATCGAATGTCCTTATTAATAATTTAAAGTACCTTACATAAATCCCCGACAGTTTTAAGTCGAGGGATGGAGTTATCCCTGTATCGTCAACGATGGCAGAATAGGCCTATAATATAAAACATGGAATTTACACATCTAGCGCATTGTGTGTACCACTACGAATATCATGTGGTATTCAACGTGGGAATTTGGACAAGAAGTTGGCGGAAATTACGGAGCACTATCCTACGATAGCATTCAGGACTGTTAATCATGACAAAGACCATATTCATTTGCACCTGAGTGTTCCGCCAACGATATCAGTAGGAAAGGCAGTGGGGATAATCAAACAAAATACAGCCCGGACGCCGCACACATCGCTTCTCCGCCAGGATTGTCGCGATGCCCTTGAAGACAGACTATACGCTAGCCATGGTTTGAGATCAGACATTCATAATAGGGAATGAGGGTAATTATAAATTGGTTGGAGTCACTCTCCATCTATTGATCATGAGAAAAGGTCAACCATTTCATTAAATCTTCGGAAGAGCCCAACTAGTCTGGATTGCCTGGCTCTGAACGATCGAACTATCCAGTTTAAACTTTTAATTTGTAGTAGACATGACTTCATCTGACACATGAGACCTCCCTGACATCAGGATTAGCTGTCGGTTGTAACTTATCCAGCATCTTTTCTTCGGCCAGATGTTTGCTATCCAGAAAGGTCTGCCAGGGCGTTTTCCCATAACAATACCTTCCAGTATGAGTCCTCTCTTGATTATACTCCGTTAACCACACGTCCAGGTCCTGTTGCAGCTCTTCCAGGGTGTTATAGACCTTCTTGCGGAAGGCCACTGCATAAAACTCATCCTGAATAGTCTTATGGAAGCGTTCACAGACTCCATTAGTTTGCGGAGACCTGGCTTTGGTCTTGGTGTGGTCGATATCCTCTACGGCCAGATAAAGCTGGTATTCGTGATGCTCACGGGCTCCACAGTACTCAGTCCCACGATCGGTCAGTATCCGCAGTAACTTAATTCCCTGTTCCTCATACCAGGGGACGACCTGATCATTCAGCAGATCCGCCGCTACCAGAGCATTCTTGCGGTCATATAGCTTGACGAAAGCTATCTTGGTGTAAGTATCAATGAAGGTTTGCTGATAGATACGGCCAACGGCTTTCAGATTCCCGATATAATAGGTGTCTTGGGCACCCAAATAACCCGGATGAAGGCTTTCTATCTCACCGTGGGCTTCCTCTTCGGATTTAGCTTTCTTAAAGTCTCTTTAGACACGAAATAGAACACCTCTGTCCCGGAATATTAATTTTGTCTATTTTATCTAATGGACTATTACTTTTAAAGTCTTTTATCACAAACGCTAATATAATTCTTTGTAAACGCTATCGTTCTTTACGTGTAATCTATTTATTTTGGATGATTAACGTAACCGTTACCTTCGAGCGCCTGATTGAAAAAATCATCCAGGTATAGAAACATGTGCAACATGCACTTCGACCAAGTTTGGCTTATTTGATTCAAATGCAGAAGTCAATACTTTTCTTAACTCCTCCGGTCGTTCCACTCTTTTCCCAGAAACGCCCATGCCTTGAGCTATCTCACAGAAATTGATTCTAGGTTCATTAAAATCCATACCTAGATACCTACCTCTCGCCTTCTCACCAAGCACCAAGTGTTTATTTAACTTAAGTAAATCATATGCTTTGTTGGCGAAAATGATGATGGTAACCGGTATATTATAGTGAGCCGCTGTCCATAAACTCTGAATTGCCCACATCGCGGAGCCATCGCCACACAACGCCACAACCGGGCGGTCTGGGGCTGCCAATTTGGTTCCAAGAGCAGCCGGCATACCCTCACCAATGCACCCCCCTCCACGATGGCATTGAAGACTTTTAGGTTCACTAAAGCGTATGATATTTCGAACGGCTAGCCCTGCGGATATTGAATCATCTACTAGCAGCGTACCAGGTTTAAGGGCATCTTTTATCTCCAGGATTAACCTTGAGGCAGCTATGGGAACCTGGTCTCTCTCACTTTGAGCTTTGGCTAAGATGTCCTGGTTCATCTTTTCGGTTTCTCTGGCGATATTTGATGCTCGTAATACAGCTGCTTCCCTGGTTTTCTTTTTCATGTTGCTCTGAAGACCATCAACTAATTCAGTAAGAGAATTTTTAATATGGCCGGAAATCCCGGACGCCACTGGAAAATTTTTAGCGATCTCCCACGGATTATCATCAATCTGAATTATCTTAGTATTCCCGGTTATTAGCGGTTTCGGCAGGTAAAAAAGATATGTTATCAGCGGCTCTCCGATGGCTGTAAGTACATCCACTGATTTTAGCAGATCACGGGTCGCGGAATTAGTGACGTCCAGGTTTCCCATATAAAGAGGATGGTTGGTTGGGAAGTTGACGTCGCTCATCATCCGCTGGTAGACCCGCGCTCCGGTGAGCTCGGCTAACTTCACCACTTCATTAATTGCTTCATTTTTGTCTACCCCGGCCCCTACAAGGATAGCTGGATTCTGAGCTTCGGATAGGAGCTCAACAGCTCGAGCAATAGCCTCTCGATCAGGACGTATCCGGCTGAAGACTGGAGAGTGAGTAACATATTCGAAATCCAGCGTGTCACTCATTATGTTCATGGGAAGAGAAATAAATACCGGACCGGTGGGAGGTTGCAGTGCTACTTTGAAGGCACGCTGGATAGCTAGAGGAATATCTTCTACATATTGAATGTTATAGGTCCATTTAGTATATCGTCTTACCATACCTGCCAGATCATCGGCCATGGCGGGGTCTTGTAACGCTATTCTGGTGTCTTGTTGACCTGCTGTTACCAATAAAGGCACTCCGGCATAATAGGCATTTATCAACATCGGTAAGCCACTTGCCAATCCGATATTTGTATGCAGGAGCACAACCCCAACTTTCCTCGTTGTCCTGCTGTACCCCTGTGCCATGCATACGGCTATATTTTCATGGAGGCAAAGAATGTACTTTATGTCCGGGTTATCTTCTAATGAATCCAGATACTCACCTTCGGTTGATCCCGGTAGTCCAAAGATATATTTTACCCCCTCACCTTGAAATATCTTTATAAGTGCCTCACTGCCTTTAATCTTAGCCATGTTTATACTCCTTTATTTTCTTTCAAAAACACGAATATCGGCACTTGGATAAACCGCCACTGTTGCTTTTTCCCCGTGATCTTCTTTAAGGAGGCGCAAGACGTCATCCCATTTATTCAGAATCACAATCTTGTTTCCGAAGGTTGATGAAAAGCCGCTATAATCAGGAAACTCGCTATAGATAATAATACGCTTTACATAGGATGGCATTGGAAACTGCAGAGTGGGAATTGCAATATCTACGAATTTACCCCACTTGCTGGCTCCGTAATGAACTACTTGTCCTCCAGGAGAGTTACAAATGAGTACGATATCGCCGTTTTCCTTTTTTATAGAACCAAAAGCCGCACCCAATGCGAGAGGTGCTTCGGTGGGCTTTATGTAAGAATTACATACGACAATATCTTTATCTTCTGCCTGTTTTGTAAGATAATGAGTCATCGCTTGTCTAACGGCGGCATTGTGAGACTCTTTAAATTCACCAGCGTATAAGGATATGGTATCCCCCCAGGAATTTACCAGGCCTTCTATATTAACACTGACACCAACCATATTAGCCGCCTCATCCATATCAAGGTGAATAGGATTATTTTCATGACGCGTGGTTTGTTCAGGTAAAACTTTCAGAGTGTGATTATACTTAACGGTTTCAAAAGATGATATACCAGGCAGAATAACCTTGCTTCCACCACTGAACACAACCAGTCCATGGGGAGTCAAGGAACTTATCGTAATCTTAAAGTCGCACCGCATGACCTCAGTATTTATTTCAACCTTATTGCCTCGACTGGTCATGCCAAGATAAGTGCAGTTAAAAAACGGGTTGTGGTTATAAACCATAAACCTGGCTATAACATCCTCACCCAGTTTTTTAATAAAATCTTCCCGATTCATGGGAGCGTGGGTACCATTAGCGGCAATAAAACGAATATTATTATCAGTAATACCCGCTTTCTCTAATTCTTCCAGAACAAATGGCAAAATGCGGGAAACGCGGGTAGGGCGGTGAATATCATCAAAAATGATCGCGACTTCTTTTTTACCCCTGGCTAATTCTCTGATTGGCGGCAAACCTATCAAATTAGTCACAGCATTCATTATCTGTTCATCAGTCATAGCGGGGAGATCATAACCTTTCATATTACAAATATCTAACTGCCATCCATCTGGTATCGGCAGCTTAAGCTCACGAGGCTGATACCATTCCATTTGTGGTATATTAATAATCTTTGCCATTTGAGTTCTCCTATTGTTAAAACTATGTGAGGACTTAATTACTCTAAAATGTATTCAGTTACTTACCATCTTTAAAGGTTGTTAATAGCTCATTAATTCTATGCTAATTAGACCTTAGTTAGTAATTACATTTTTTCTTAACGCTGCGCTTACATTTTCTTTTAATAACGATATCATTAAATCATTGATGACAGAGAATATTTTTGCGATTGTAAAAGCGATTGTATGTTAATATATTCTTGATTGATGTCATTACAAAAATGATACATTCGTAACCCAACATCGAATTTAAATATTGTAACCTAATTAGAACTAAAAATTTCAAAGACATATTAAAAAATTTTCATCCTCTTGTTCAATTAACGATTAACTCAGATTGAATGTGAAATTTCCCTAAGCGCAATAACGGCGCAAATTCACTTGTCATAATCGTCACATTATCACAGTTTTTGCCGCATGAAAAGGATATTAAGAACCAGAACAAAAATATTCTCAGATGGGCAGTATTCCAAAATCACCCATTTCCACTTTTTATTTGTATAGTTCTATACTGGCTCTTCAAGCATCCGATCGCCAGCAGTCCATAGTAACATGTTATACTTGAACGTATTTCTACTTCGAAATATCACCCAGTGTCAGGTTACTCCCAGAAGGAACTACCACTACTTTAATATCCGTGCCCAACCTGTCATAGAAGATATATTGCAACACTTCATTATTAAGACTAGGTGAAATTTTAGCATTAGCGGCTGTTTGCGCATCAGTCACGATCTGGATAGCCTGAGCTTGCCCTTGAGCCTTGGCGATAGCGGCATTGGCTTCACCTTCGGCTTTTGCCTTAGCCTGCTGAGCTTCTACTTTGACCTGTTCGAGTTTATTCTGAGCTTGAAGGGCGTTTTGCTGAGCGACGACTTTATCTTCGATGGCGTTAGTGAACTCCGGAGAAAATTCAAAGTTGGTGATATTTATGCTTTCGGTGATAATATCCCTCTGGGAAAGTCTGGTGGTGAGAGCATTTACAATGGCATCTTTTACCTCTGCACGTTTTAGAATCATATCCTCAGCATTGAATTTAGCGGTAATTTCTTTGACCGTCTCCTGGATGGCTGGATGAGCAATGACATCAATGTATCTCATTCCGATAGTCTGAAAGATGTACCCAACCCGTGAAGGATCAACCCTGTAATTGATGGCAATTTTAGCGGTTACATCCTGCAAGTCCTTGCTGGCAGCAGTAGCATCAGATTCGTATAATTGAGTCCTGACGCTCATTAATTCCACTGATTCTATCAATGGTATACGTACGTTCAAGCCTTCGGCCTTAATTCCCTCGACTTTACCAAAGCGCAATAGTACACCTCTATTACCCGCCGGTACAATAATAAAGGATGTCAAAAATATGCCAATTATAATAGCGGATGCTCCAATTATGGAGAAAATTCTTCCAGCTTTATCATCTGATTTACTTTTAGTTAAAAACCAGGCCATCAGTCCTCCGCATAGAGCAATTAGGCCAAGAACTATCAAAATTACTCCTATTGTTGACATTGTTACACTCCTTTAATATTAAAATTGTTATTTTTGATTGAACAGGGTGATATTACCTGAGAATATTGGTCAATGTCCCTGTTAGTTTTTATTACATTATTATAGCGTGATTGCCAAGGCTAAAGATAGAGGGTTTACGATTCTAACGAGCGTTTAAAGATAAAATGGGGGTTATGTTATTAAAAGATGATAATAAAAAAGGAGGATATTCGTTATGAATACCC
>DEUU01000316.1:751-1526 GCA_002362735.1 Dehalococcoidia bacterium UBA3254 | reverse complement strand
GGCCCTGCGCAGAGGCAGGGCGTTAACAGGGAAATATCCAAACTCCTAACCATTTTTGTTTTGCCATCTGCACCTCCTTCTTGGCCAGGTGCCAATATACCTATTCGTATATCATATAAGCATATAGTTTTTAGGATGTCAATACTTTGGTCTAGTACATTAGTAATAGTTTGACCTTTGCGAAAAAACCATAATCTCCATAGAATTTAAGTTAAACTTCCCCGACCTTATGGTCGGATTTAAGTAAGGTACTTTGAAATGATAGAAGATAGAATTATAATTTAGTTCCAAAATCTTATTACCCTTGGACAAGCTAAGTCACTTTATTTATCACTTACTTTGGGCATATACTTAGAAGTATGAAGAAATGGTCTCGACATGCAATTTGAGCCCTGGAGAAAAATTCTTTACCTGGTAACAGTCTCTGAGTTTATCGCAGTAGCAGCCTTCGGTTTCTTTGCTCCTTTCATACCGCTNNACCTCCTTCTTGGCCAGGTGCCAATCAACCTATTCAATTATCATATAAGCATATCGTACCAGTTTTGTCAATAATCTTGACCAGTACCTTAGTCATATACGCAAGAGACAGATTCCAATCAGATCGCGAAACAGTCCATTGATCTTGGCAGCTTTCTGCTCTCGGTTGAATGTTTTTTAGCTATTGTAGATAGAATGACGGCTGGGGGAATTCGTCGTTGCTCTAAGAGATTTGTTTTAATTCCGTCTTGCGATTTCCCGCTGGCTTCAGCATTATCGACAGTGACAGACCGGCTAC
>DEUU01000316.1:0-654 GCA_002362735.1 Dehalococcoidia bacterium UBA3254 | reverse complement strand
GTTTCTTTGCTCCTTTCATACCGCTCTATATTCAGCAACTCGGAAATTTAACCCAAGAAGAGGCAGCCTTGTGGTCGGGAATCGCTATGGGTGGAGGTGGAATAGGTGCTTTTTTTAGTGCTCCATTATGGGGTATGCTTGCCGATCGCTGGGGGCGAAAACCCATGCTCATTCGGGCTCAGATATTGGGAGCTATTATTGCCGGGCTGTTTGCCGTTGCTCCCAATATTTATGTCTTTTGTGTTTTGCGTATTCTAGCAGGTGTCTTAACAGGCATTATTCCGGCTGCTCTCGCCCTGGTAGCAGCGGTCACTCCCCGGGATAAAATTCCTTTTGCAATGGGGATCTTAATGGCTGCAATTTACAGTGGTACTACCATGGGACCTCTGATAGGCGGCTTTTTAGCGGATAATTTTGGATATCATACTACGTTCATAGTCACCGGTATTCTTCTCTTTTTAGGAAGTCTGATTATTTTATTTTTTGTGAAAGAACATTTTCAACGCCCATCTCGCGAACAGCAGACTAGCTTGAAAGATTTGGTCCATCTGGCTATCTCTCCGGAAATACTATCTTTACTCATAGTAATTATTATCTTGAATATTGGCCCGCAAATGATTTCACCTGTACTCCCTTTGATTGTATCCAGCTTGT
>DEUU01000177.1 GCA_002362735.1 Dehalococcoidia bacterium UBA3254 | reverse complement strand
GCTTAACGTACATGTCAAAGGAGTTCACCGCCGTTAACCCCCCAAATTGCTTCGTCAGTCCTTTTACTTCAAGTAGCATTCACGGCTCCCTTTCCAGTCCCGGTACCTGTTTTACGCTTAATATACCAGGACTTAATTAATTGCGGTAATCCTACCAGACCTTGCGGCATAGCATAAACAACTACCAGCAGGATTATTGCCGAAACAAACGGGACGTAGGATTTTAAATCCCGGAACATCTCCGGAATAATAAATAGAATAGCGGTGCCGATGATGGGTCCAGAGAAACTATTTAATCCACCTATCAATACATACATAAACAGCCAGAGAGTAGCGGTCAGGTTAAAGGAGGTGTAGGACAATGTGAAATTATAGTGAGCATATAAGGCTCCGGCCAGTCCGGCGAAGAAACTGCCCACTACCAGGGCCATGACTCTGTACCAGACCTCATTGATTCCTACGCTCGAAGCTACCATATAAGACTGGGAGATAGCCTTCCAGCTCAGACCGATACGGCTGTTTTCAAATCTCCACAGGGCGAAAAGACACACGACGCAAATTCCCAGAATAACGTAGAAATAGGGTATCTTGGTGGTAGATATCGAAAACAAACCCGGAATACCGGTTAGACCGCTGTAACTTCCGGTCCACTTGCCCAGAGTGAAGATAACCGCCAATACAGCTGTCCCAAAAAAGAGGCTAACCATCGTGTAGTAAATCGTTCTTAACCTGGCGAAGGGGAACCCGATAAAACCGGAGATGATCATTGCCAGCAAGGCTCCCGCGATCAGACAGAGCCACGGTGAAACCCCCACCCATTTAGCTAACATGGCCGCGGTGTAACCGCCGATGCCCATAAAAGCAGCATGGGCAAGCGGCATTTGACCGGAGATGGTAATCGTTCGCATACTCGCTGCCGCAATAATATAGATCAACGTCATGATAAAAATATGGATCATATAAGGGGATTTGATGAACAGAGGAAGCAGGGCTACTATGATAACTACCACCAGATATATGATGGGCTTGACCAGGTTTCTATTTCTACTACTGCTTCTGGCAGTGATCTGATTTTCAATCATATTAAACCTTTCCTATTGGACTTCGTGACCGAAAAATCCCTGAGGACGGAATACCAGGATTGCGATGATGATACCCAGTGCTATAGCATCACTGGCGGACCCACTGACATAGACCGGCAGGATGGCATCCAGACCTCCGATGATGATTCCGGCAAAGAAAATCCCTCCCACGCTTCCCACCCCACCCAGAATCAGAATAATAATGGCCTTGAGAAGGATCGCATCGCCCATAAAGGCATTGAGATTCAGCAAAGCTGCCATCAGACAACCCGCAATTACAGCCAGGGAAAAGGCAATAGCAACGGATATACTCCATACCCGGTTTACATTGATGCCGTGCAGGGCGGCTGCCATCATGTTCTGAGAGACAGCCTGCATCTGCTGACCCCGTTGGGTATTGTTAATAAACCAGATCATGAATGCCAGCAGAGCACCACCAATCAGAAAAGTCGCCAGTCTGCCCGCACTGAAAGATATCGGTCCCGCCTGGATGATACCGGATACAAATGAGGGCAGCTTATCTACTTTGATACCTACTAACACATTGACGGCCGTGGTGAGTATCACACTAACAGCTATGCATACCACAATAACACGGTTTTGGTCTTTAGCGATCGGACGAAAACCGTATTTCTCCAGAAGGATACCGAAGACAGCCATAATCACGATCGCAATTACCATGGATACCCAGTTGTTGATTCCAAGGTCTACGGCAAAGGCATAGCAGATATACGCTCCAGCCATGTATACGGCACCGTGTGCCAGATTGAGGACCCCGAGGATATTAAAGAGAAAAGCGAACCCTAAAGCCACCACAATGTACATGGAAGATATGGTTAGCACATTGACTAATGTTGTCAGCGCAAATTGCATCTAATCCCCTTCCTTGCAGCTTGTTATTAAAAAGGCAACCGCCCATAACGACAAATCCTACCGACCGGTTGAAAACTTACTCATATACGATGCATAGTGAATCATATATCAACATTCTGTTTTATGTCAATTATCCAAAATTGTAACCGCTAATGTCCCAGAACCCGATTTGCTAACCCGGTTTGACCGGGTGGGGCTCAATAATTTTCAAGACTTCAATATAAGGAAAGGACAGTTAAGATTCATTTTGCTAAAATATTAATAAGAGCTTAAAAACTTTACAAGATGTTATCTAACTATGTTATCAAAAATTGGTAATTTGTCAAGATAATAACTTTCTGCCGGATATATCAAAAATAAAGGGATTGACCTGTTATTTTTTAGCTTATGAGATATTCCCTCCGGACAAGCTGACTGACCAGAAGGTAGAATCTTGACAAACACTGATGTTATATTCAACAATTATACATCTGATCAAAACTAGATGAGGAGCCAACCATGATAGATAAAAGAATTTTCCAGTTCCCGATTCTGTATACGAACATATTGGACAAGGTAGCGATAGGTTGGGGAGTTCACGAAACCGTAGCTGACGAATGCAAGCAGGCAGGAATCAAAAAAGCCATGGTGGTGACCACGGGGCTGGAAGGGACCGGCATCGTGGAAGAAATTCTTGGAATATTAAAATACAACGGCATCTCCACGGTGATCTACGATAAAATAACTTCCAACCCGAAAGACTATGAAGTGATGGAAGGCTATAAAGTATTTAAAGACACTCAATGCGACGGAGTCATTTCCATTGGCGGAGGAAGTTCGCATGACGCCGGGAAAGCTATCCGCGCTGTCGAAGCTAATGGAGGAGTCCCGGTAAGCCAGTTGGCGGTGTTCATTGACCCACCCTGGATGGAGACAGTGAAAAAATATAAACCGATTACCATCCCCCAGATTACGGTCAACACAACCGCCGGTACCGGTGCTGAATTGACTTATGCCTCGGTTATCACGAATACCAAAACCCGGGCTAAGGAGTTAATTCTGGTACCCAGACAGACTCCTACTGCCGCTCTGATCGACCCACTCCTGGTCCGGCTAATGTCTCAGCAGTATGCCGCCTGGACTGGATTCGATGCTTTAACACATGCCTTCGAGTCCTATATTTCCAGGGTTCAATCCAAATACAGTAATGCGCTCTTCCTGGAGACCATGCGGCTGGTTTCTGAAAACGTCAGGGAATTCTCTTATAACCGCATGAATCATAAAGCCTGCGAGAATATGTGTTACGCAGAGTCTATGGCCGGAATCGCCATTGTACTTGGAGCTGGCGGCGGAATCGTGCATGGAATGGCGCACAGTCTTTCGGTCTTGACCGGGTGCCACCACGGGCGAGCAAATGCGGTCATGGCTCTGGCGGGAGAAAGATATAATCAACCGTCCTGTCCCGAGAAATTCGCGGAAATGACCCGCGCGATGGGCGTGGATACCCGCGGGATGACGGTTGCCCAGGCTTCCGATAGATGGTTCGATGAGATCGAGAGACTTCTCACAGACTTGAATATTCAGCCCGGCAATCTCGGAAAGCAATTCGGACTGAAAAAAGAAGATTTTGAACATATGATCAAGGTGTATTCGAATGATTGGGTAAGTGAAGGCAATGCCCGTCCATACAACCACGATGAATGCCTGAAACTGCTGGAAAGTGTATTTTAGAATCTGGCCGCAGGTAATCCGCCAATTTCCGATATCGAATATGAGGCAATTGAAGAAAGGGCTAAAATCGAATCCAGAAAGCCGGGGAGTGTTCTTTTCTGGACAATAATTAACGTGGCGTTCTATAATGTTTATGTAATCCCCTAATATTATCAGTGACGCTAAATTTTGCCAGTTTAAAGGAGTATGTAGCACAAATGGAAAAGAAACCAGTCGCAACTACCGAAAAAACTACGGTCAAGACGGGTCAGGAAGAACCCCAGATTTTGGAAGAGATAGTAGTTGAAGAATTAAGCATTGATGGAATCTGCGGCGTCTATTAAAAATGGTGTTCCGTTTAGCCGATAATGTCCAGGTGCGAAAAGAAAGCTGGGGCTTATTGTTCTACGCCCAAATCCAGCACCGGCTTTTCTTTGTGAGAAGCCATGACTGGCTTTACCCACATTATTTCGATGGCACCTGGACATTCGATCATATGGTAAAAGATGTAGCTTCGCGCACGGAAAACTCCGCTCACCTCATTGAAAAAAACCTTCAGAAACTTACTGATCATCTATTAAAGAATGGTATGGTAGTCCATGAATTATGCTGAATGGCCTCTATCCGCTCCGGTAAATTTAACCTGGGAAATCACTCATAAATGCAATTTAAGCTGCATCCATTGCCTCTCCAGCAGCAAATCTGAATTACCCGGCGAACTCAGCCTGGAAGAATGTAAAGCGATTGTCGATCAATTAGCAGCTCTCAAGGTTTTCGAGATTAATTTTGGCGGTGGAGAACCGTTTCTGAAAGACTATTTTCTTTCATTGTTAGATTATATTCATACCAAAGGAATTGTGACCTGTATCAGTACCAATGGCACTTTTCTAAACGAAAAGGCGGTCTCGTTCTTCGCTGGCAATTCGCTAATACATATCCAGGTCAGCCTGGATGGAGCAACCCCGGAGGTGAATAATAAAATCCGTGGGGAAGGTACTTATCATCGGGCTTTGGAAGGTGTAAAACTCCTGGCACGGGAAAAAGTGCCCTTTTCTCTTAATATCGTGGTTACTTCCCTCAACTACGGACAACTCAGTGAAATGAAAGAACTGGCCAGATCTTATGGAGCGAATTTACGAGTTTCTCGATTCAGGCCTTCCGGAAGGGCCAGAGACTCCTGGGACCTGTTAAAATTGAGCACAACACAGTTAGAAGGGCTTTCTGAATGGCTCGGTCAACACCCGGGTATCCTGACTGGTGACTCTTTTTTCTCCATCTCCGGAAAAGGCAGACGCGAACTTGGACTGGATATGTGCGGAGCTTGTAAAATGACCTGCTGCATCGATCCTTGCGGGTCAGTTTACCCCTGCGCCTTTATGCAGGAAACAGAGTTCTGCGGAGGGAATTTAAGGAAAACCCCTTTTAAGGAAATCTGGGACTCTTCTCCTGTATTTTTAAAATTCAGACAACTGGAACCAGCTTCTTGCAGAAGATGCCCAAGATTTAGCCAGTGCCGCGGTGGTTGCCCCGCAGTCGCCTTTTATGTCAAGAAAGACCTGAATAGCGCTGACCCTGAATGCCTGGCAAACTGGGCAAGAGAGGAACAAATTTATGAGCGGACAATTTAAATATCTCTTCACGCCCCTTAAAATAGGGCAGGTGACGGTACCTAACCGGATCTCATTCTCTGCCCACATGACTAATTATGGAATTAACGGACTTCCTTCCGAACGCCATCTACACTACTGGACGGAGAGGGCGAAGGGTGGCACCGGTCTGATTATTACCGAGGAACAATCGGTTCATCCATCTGATCATGCATACGAAAAGCTGATCGATGCTTTTGACCCGGCCGTGGTCCCCATGTACCGTAAAATCACCGCCTCCATCCACGAATATGAAACCAAAATCTTTGCCCAGCTAAATCATAATGGTTCTCAAAGCGATGGTACTATTTCCCGATTGCCGGTCTGGGGACCTTCCCCAATTGCGGATGTCATGTTCCGGGAAGTGCCCAAGGTAATGGAAAAGGGAGATATTGACGAGCTGATTCAGTACTTTTGCCGGTCAGCTGCGAACGTCCGCCAGGGTGGATTTGACGGGATCGAATTACAACTGGGTCACGCTTCGCTTATCCGGCAGTTCCTTTCCCCGTTATCCAACCAGAGAAACGATGAATACGGCGGAAGTCTGGAAAACCGGATGCGTTTGGCTTTGGAAGTGATTGAAGCGGTCCGCAAGACAGTAGGTCAGGACTACACACTGGGAGTTCGCCTGTGTGCGGATGAAATGATCCCCGGTGGTCTTACCTTGAATGACTCTAAAGAAATTGCCAAACGATTTGAAGCCACCGGTAAAATCGATTTTATTGATCTCAGTCTGGCAACTTTCTATAATCTTTACCTGGTTGGCGGCTCCATGCATACCCCTCTGGGATACGGAATTCCTCTCGCAGCCGGGATAAAAGAAGTAGTAAAATTGCCGGTTTTCGCCACCGGCCGAATTAATGATCCGGTCATGGCAGAAAGAGTCCTGGCGCAGGGCCAGGCGGATATGATCGGTATGGTCAGGTCACAGCTTTGCGACCCGGAGTTAGCCAACAAGGCTAAAGAAGGAAGA
>DEUU01000456.1:777-7996 GCA_002362735.1 Dehalococcoidia bacterium UBA3254 | reverse complement strand
TGGGTCTGGGCATGGTCGGAATTGCGAGGTTGAAAAATCCGAAGCTGCTGATCGCGCTGGACATGATGGATGATCGACTGAAAAAAGCCAAAGAATTCGGCGCTGATATGGTCTGGAATCCGGGTAAAATGGATGTAGTAAAGGAAATAAAAAAAGTAACCGGCGGCTACGGCTGCGATATTTACATTGAAGCCACCGGGCATCCCATGAGTGTCAACCAGGGAATGGATATGATCCGCAAACTGGGACGTTTTGTCGAATTCAGTGTATTCGCCCAACCAACTCAACTGGACTGGTCAATCATTGGTGACCAGAAGGAATTGGACCTTCTTGGCGCACACCTTAGCCCATATTGTTTCCCCGCAGTTATTGACTGGATTCATCAGAGCAAGATTGGTACTTCAGGCGTTGCTGAGACGTTTCTGCCTCTTGAAGATTGGGAGAAAGCATTCAATATTGCAGGAACAGGAGACGGAGGCGTTTTGAAAGTTGTAATAAAACAATAATTATCGTTGAAAATACCCTTTTATTCTGAGACTGAAAATAATAGCGGATAAAGATACAGATCCTGAATTTGGCTGAAACTGATTTGCGTCAGGATATTGATTATGCTGACTATTAATAACAGAAATGGGGAGAATAAATATCGCTGAAACCAGCGTTTTTAAAGATGTCCTATCCAGCTAGAACCGTTTTCGTAGAATTCCTTCTTCCATACGGGAACTATCTCTTTAATACGATCAATAGCATACTGACAGGCTTGAAATGCTTCTAAGCGATGAGCAGCTCCAACCGCTATTACCAGAACAGTTTCACCTGTTTCGATCTTTCCAACTCGATGGACTATATCTACATCCTCAATCTTCCAACGGTCGTTGATTTCGGCGCAAATTTCCTTTAATTTCTTTTCTGCCATCTCTGAAAAAGTCTCATACTCCAGATAAAGCACTCTCTTACCTTCTGAGTTATCTCTGGCAGTGCCGATGAAAGTAACGATTGCCCCATGGCTGGTTTTTTTGACTCTATCTATAACGGGTTGTGTCGAAATCGGATCTTTTGTTATTTCTATCATTCTAGCCCCCACTAACGGGTGGTATTATCGCCACCTGGTCGCTTTCATGAAGTACATAGTCGTTTTCCACATACTCTGAATTAACGGCTACCATAATTTTTATCACGAGAAGGTCGTGGAATTGGGACTGCAGTATTTTTATGAGAAAGGAGACCCTTTCCCCTTCTGGTATTTCATAATTAATTTTGTTTTTTCCCGTGATCTCACGAGATTGGGCGAAAAAAGAGACACTTATCTTCACAAAACGATTATAACATACAAGGCATTCTGCTCACATATTCCCACCAAGAGGGGTTTTCCTCCGGGTGAGTGCTTAAAAGCTTATAAAGTCTATCTGGGGCTATCCACGAAGCTAGCTCGATGCACGCATATAATATTTCTAATTCTATTTTCAGTCCTATTGATCTCGCTTTAAAGGCCTATTTATGAACTCCTCCGTAAACGAGACTGAAGATTACTGCGGTTAGCCTCCTGTTCATTCTCCAAAGCTTTTATTTGTGACTCAGAATAACCCAGTAACTTCGAAAGGACTTCATGATTATGCTGGCCGACGGTTGGAGGAGCAGTATATTCAGCAGTATTAACCGTTGGCATCTTAAAGGGAGTTCCAATCATTTTCAATTGACCGCCCAGAGAATGCTCCAGCGATAAAACCATTTTATTATGTTTAACCTGAGGGTCCTCTAAAACTTCATCCAGGCTGTACACTGGACCAACCGGGATATCATCCGCTCGCATCTTTTCCAGCCAGGTCTTGGTATCATACTGGCTCAGAGCTTGAGTAACTAAGTTTTCCAGTTCTTTACGGTTCTTTATGCGATTTTCAATGGTAGCGAAGCGGGGATCGGTCACCGTCCACTCTATACCTAAAGTTTTAGTTACCTGCGGCCAGGATACTCCGATGGTAATCCACCCATCTTTGGTTTTGTAAGCCCCGAATGGTACGGACATCAGATGCCCGGCCCCCATTCGTTCTGGCACTTCACCACTTAAGATATATATCATAAATTGGGCAGCCAACAGGGTGATGGCACTATCCAGGAGATTGATATTTACTTTCTGGCCTTCCCCGGTGCGCGACCGGTGCAGGAGAGCGGCCATAATACCCATTACTGCATAATAAGCTGAAGACATATCGGCCAGCGATGGAGCAGGCTTTATCGGAGGCCCATTAGGTTCACCGGTCTGCAGCAGGATCCCGGCCATGCCCTCTCCTATCAGATCATAAGACGGGAATTTGGCATAGGGACCATCTGGTCCAAAACCGGTAATCGAACAGCAAATGATTCGTGGATTTACTCCCTTCAGGGTGTCATAGTCCGTTTTTAGCCTTTCCATAACTCCCGGCCGATTGTTATCCAGGACCACATCACTGATTTTAACCAGATCATAGAACGCCGTCAGACCAGTCTCTGTAGTCATGTCCAGAATCAGGCTCTTTTTATTCCGGTTGACCCAGAGAAAATTTGACGGCTCCCCTTTAAAATAAGGCGGAGAATGGGCCGATCTGACCTGTTCTCCTCCTGGGGGTTCAACCTTAATAACCTCCGCTCCAAGGTCACCCATTATCATTGAAGCGTAAGGACCTGCCAGAGCTCTTTCCACCGAGACAATTCTTATACCCTCCAGAGGACCAATCATCAGTTTACCCCCTTATCAAGAAAATTTTACGAATAGTTATACAATGCGAAGACCGTCCAGGCTTTGGGATATTTGATTCCGATTTTAAAAGCCTCTACCGGACCTGTTGCATTGTCAAAAGAACAAGTACTATCGTTAGGAAAAGATACCCAAGCTTCTATTTCAGTCAGAATATCAGAGTCCTACCTTAATTTGAAGTGATTCTTGTTCAAATAAAGTTTACCACTTGATCAGCTTAATTATTTTCGCGCCTTACGATTAAAATATCAAGTGAATAAATTTAATTAGAATTTCATATAGGTTACTTACTATTCAAAATTCAGGTTAGCAGTCCGCAGTAAGTTTATTTAAAAGAATTCATTCCATTCTCCAGAATGCAATAGAGTTCTCTAATTCCTAAAAACACTTCTCGCCGGGTCTTTTCATAATTGTCTTTGCGAGGAGCGCGGCGATGAATCTCCTTAATTAGATTAAAGCTCGGGGATTATCACTACTTTCCCAGTTAATACTGCAAAGAAGTTTGAAAATGATAAGATTCTGATACCTCAGGGTCCACACCTCTCGAACCTCTCGAACCAGACCTGTACAACGTTAAGCTAAGCTATTACAATAGATTTAGGATTTAAGCCATCGAGGAAAGATAAATATGACGAAGAAGATAATAGCCAGGGTCATGTCGATTAAAAACTCTTGCTATGTTGGTTATCAGGTTGGTGATGAGTTTGATATCAGCAAGATGAAAGGTAGAGGGCTTTGTGTTAAGGATTTATCGCCTTTTACTAAATTATTAAAAAATGGTTCCCCGCTTCCGTGGGAAAAAGACCCTTCTAAAGCGCGGGTGGCCTGCTCCAGTCCGGATGGAACCGTTGTCTTTGAATTAAGACTGGTTGAAGAATAATACTCCCGATTAAGAAGTTAAGATTCAACTTATCTCAAATTCTTCAACCAGTTTGCGTCATTTCGAGCTAAACATAACCATGAGAGCCGCCGGCCAGGTTAAGGGCAATCGCTTTAAGTTGAGTATATTCGCGCAGCCCATGAACACCGCCGCCTTCTTTTCCGAAACCGCTTTCTTTAAAGCCACCTCGGGGTAGCGCGCCAGCGGGGCTGTGAGTATTAATGGAAACATAGCCGCTCTGAATTTCGTTGGCCATGCGGACGGCTTTCTCATAGTCTCTGGTCCAGATAGATGCATGCAAGCCATACACCGTATCATTGGCTAAATCGATGACTTCGTCTTCCGAGGAATATTTCAGGACACCTACCACCGGTCCAAAGATTTCTTCTCTGGCAATCCGCATATTCTGAGTCACACCTGTAAACACCGTCGGTGAAACAAAATAACCTTCATTCAAAGGAAGGTGAACTGGCTTTTGGCCTCTGAAAGCGAGCGTAGCTCCTTCCTGAACTCCGATTTTGATATAGCTTTCTATTTTGTCCCGATGTTCAACGCTAACAACCGGGCCCATCGTAGTCCCGGGGTCTTCAGGATCGCCGACCACTATTTTCTTAGCCTGATCAATAAATTTCTTTACAAATGCATCGTGCAGCTTCTCGGGCGCATAGAACCTGCTGGGGGAGCCACAAATCATACCGGTATTAAAGAATATTCCTTCAGCAGCGCCGACCGCGGTCTGATCAAGATCAGCATCTTTCAGAACAATCAACGGATTTTTACCGCCGAGTTCAAGATATAATTTCTTTACAGTCTGACTGGTAGCAACCATCAGGTCTTTTCCCGTCTCACTGCTTCCGGTAAATGAGATCATTCCTACCCCCGGATTTTCCCCACGGTGCCGCCAGGACCCGTGACCACATTTACCGCACCCGGTGGTAAATCAGGATGCTCATACATCATTTCTACAATTTGCAGGGCGCTTATAGTGTCAACAGATGGCGGTTTGACAATACAGGTATTACCGGTAGCCAGGGCTTCCGCAATCTTGATGGATACCATCAGTGGGACATTCCAGGGTGTGATACAGGCTACGACGCCAATGGGTTCACGCCTGAGATAAGGAATTAAACCAGGCAAGACGTTGATCTCACTCTGGATCATAAAGTTCTTACTTAGCTCGGCGGCATCTTCAAAAAGCCCCGGGACCATCCCGCTAAACATGTTGGCAACGGCTGCCGGAGAACCATGGTCGAGGATATCCATCTCAGTAAGTTCCTGAAGATGTTTCCTTACGATAGCAGCAATTTCCTTCAAGATTCTGCTGCGCTCTTCCGGGGATTTCTTCGACCAAATAGGGAAGGCTTTGCGGGCGGCCTGGACAGCTTTATCAACTTCTGCTTGACCACCTAGGGAAACCTGGGCAAACTCTTTGCCCGTGGTTGGATTGAAAACGGGGTAAGTCTTACCTGATTCCGCATCCACCCATTTACCACCAATCCCACATCTTATAATTCTTCAATATGTTACTCCTATAATATTATTTGTATTCATATTTATAATAGATAAGAGAAATATAGTTTGACCATATTAAAAAATCAGAGAATATTACCGTTTTTAGACTTGTGGATACCCGGAGAAATAAATCTCAAAAAGAGGCAACAATTACATATCCGAATATCAATATGACACTATTATAGCACAGTATGTCAATAGCACCCGGGGATCTATTTATTATCTGAACCTCTTAATTTCCCTCTCAGGGTGAAAGCCATGGCTATGCTTAATGCACAGAGGCCTGTAATCAGGATAAAAGCGATTTGGTAGTGCTGGCTGACATCAAAAATGTATCCTGCTATTACCGGTCCCAGGGTACCTCCTAATGTATAGAGAAAAAGAATTATCCCTACGATAACGCCGTACGAACGTAGACCAAACAAATCGGCTGTGATTAAACCCCTTGATGTTACAACTATTCCCCAGCCAAATCCATATATGATGGCAAAGACATAGAAAGCCCAGATATCTTTAAGGCTTAACAGCACGAACAGTCCTATCAGCATTAAAAACAACGCAATTACCACGCTCAGCCAGCTACCGATTCTATCGAGGATCGTCCCCGAACTGGAACTACCCGCAATACTGGCGAAATTAACTACAGATAATATTCCGGCCGCTCCCGTAGCCGATATTCCCGTGTCCATGGCTCCGGGAACAATATGCACGGTAATTATCATCTGAATCAAACCGGTGCAAAAAATGATAGCACCTAATGTCCAAAATTGAATTGAACAGAGCGCTTCACGCAAATTTAGCTCTTTTCTTATGGTATTTGTCTTCTCGATAGAAGGTTTACTTTCGTTCTTAATTTCTCTGGAAGCGCCCGGCCAGTACAAAAATACGGCTGAAATGGCTATCAGACTCAGCATTATGCTTCCCATAATAAGATAAGAGCTCTGCCAGCCATTAGAGGCAATGAAATGAGTTGCGACCGGTGAGGCTACTACTGCTCCAACTCCACCCCCTGCCAGGGTAATTCCCATCATCGTTCCCCGTGTTCTGGTATAAGACCGGGTTACCAGAGATATTACCGGAATAGCATTAGCCACCCCGATGCCTACCATTAGCCCAAAACAAGCATATAGTTGCCAAAGGGCGGTAAGTTGAGATAGCAAGACATAAGCTGATCCCTGAATTGCTCCACAGATAATAATAATGAGTGTTGGCTTGAAACGGTCTCCTAACCGTCCTGTTAAAATACCGAGCAAACCAGACAATATCATAGCCACTGAGAAAGCTCCGGAAATCTCAGTGCGCGTCCAACCGAACGACGCGGAAATTGGTTTTAAAAAGATCCCAAAGCTGAAAATTGCCATTCCCCCCGCCATCGTGACAAGAAATGCGGCAGTAACCACCGAATAAGAATTGCGATAAGCTTCTTTTTCATGACTCGTAGTGAGTGGGACTTTGTTTTCAGCCATTAATTATTCCTCGAAGGATTTGTTCAATTGCGCCTGCAAATGTTAAAACAAAGAACAGCCCTATTATATCACAAAAAATTGACCTGACCTCCAGGAGCGATTGAAATACAGGATCTTTTCATAATTGTCTTTACGAGCAAATGTCTTTACGAGCGAAGCGAAGAAATCCCTTGCTCTGGAATAGAAGATTCGTCGCTGCGCTCCTCGCAAAGACGGACTGAATGCCATAAAAGGGCCCAAGGGCAAGCTCTTGCAACGACAGATTATCACCGCTTTCCAGAGTAATACAATAAAGAGGTCTGAAAATAATTTAGTTCACGGCTGATGATTTCCCATAAAATGAACTTAACTGATATAATTAAAAGATCATCCAGCATTTGTAGCAAACTGCAAACTGTACATTTAAGATATCTCTTACCAAACAATGGATATCATTGATGATTAATTGTGTCTTCGCGATGTGCAGGACGAGCAGTGGAGATCACTAAAGGCTCTATAGATATTAAAAGACTTATTTTAACCCTCAATTATTTTCGCAGAGAAGGGGGGCACTATGATAAATAAAACTAATATTTCCAGCAAACCAGGATTTTCTCATAATAACAATGAAGAACAATCGGTAGTCTTAGG
>DEUU01000456.1:0-508 GCA_002362735.1 Dehalococcoidia bacterium UBA3254 | reverse complement strand
CTCAGCTTTAGCGGCACTATGGGCGGTAATGCGACTCAGGTTGACACTAAAAATGGACAGATCCTCCGGATCCGGCCCCTGCACTTCGATTCTCAATATACCCTCCAACAGATTAAACCCTGGACTATGGAAGCTCGCGGTCAGTCCTTTAAACCTACCCTGAAGTCACTCTCTCCTCCCTTTAGTCTGGCTTATAAAAACAGGGTTAATTCCCCTAACCGGATTATGTATCCCATGAAAAGAATAGACTGGAACCCCGATGGTGAACGAAACCCTCAGAATAGAGGCAACAGCAAATATAAAAAGATCTCCTGGGACGAGGCTCTGGAGATTGTAACCCGTGAACTATTACGGATCAAGAATAAATATGGTACTTATGCCGTCCTTTCGCAGTCAGATGGACATGGGGAAACCAAGCAGGTGCATGCTCCCCATGGCTGTATGAGAAGCTTGCTTCAGCTTCTGGGAGGGTTTACCTATCAAACCCGTAATCCGGATAGCTGGGAAG
>DEUU01000122.1 GCA_002362735.1 Dehalococcoidia bacterium UBA3254 | reverse complement strand
CCATCTCCATTTCAGCAATATTCTTGCCTGTCTCCTGCTCATCCGCCGTGACGAGAGCCTGAGAGCTTGTTCCAAGAGCATTGAGTATGCCAACACCGATGGTACTGAGCAAAGCAATCGACACTAAAATCTCAACCAGAGCAAGACCTTTCTGCCCGTTCAACTTACTGAAAATTTTTTTCCTGAGATTGGATATCATTTTTTCGTCCACTTGAAATATTTGGCACAGACCGTATATTAATAATTAGACCATGATCGCACGTTATTAGTTCGAGCCTGTTATCTGTTAAACAGTTTTTCCTTTATAGTTAGCCATATTAACTTTAAAACAGTGATTTTTAAATGGTATTAAAGTAGTAGGACAAAGTTCCTATGATAGAATGAATTATAAAAAGATAATTTTACAAAGTCATGAATTACAGCAATATTACAACATCCAATACGGAGTTCGTTCTGGTTTCCTTCGAAGGTACTGATAGTTACTCACTGGCAGGTGGACTCGGGGTGCGGATGCAAAATCTTTCCCGGGTTTTAGCGGAGACAGGATTTACAACGCATCTTTTCTTCATCGGTGATCCCGATCTTCCGGGGGAGGAAATTAAGGAAAACGGACATTTGATTCTGCATCGCTGGTGTCAATGGATAAGCCAATATTATCCAGGCGGCGTATATGACGGAGAAGAGGGAAAATTAGCAGATTTTACCAGTTCCTTGCCTCCATATATTGTGGAAAAAATCGTCAGGCCAGCGGTAGATCAAGCCAAGATGGTTGTGATACTAGGAGAAGAGTGGCAGACCGCTGAAGCGATGTGCCGTTTAAGCGATTTATTATTTTTCGAGCGGTTAAGGTATAAGACCATCCTTTTCTGGAATGCCAATAATATTTTTTCTTTCCACCGAATCAACTGGGGACGCTTAAACTATGCCACTACCATCACCACTATCAGCCGTTATATGAAGCATATCATGGAAAGGATGGGGTTAAATCCTCTCGTAATTCCCAATGGAATTCCCAGAATGCTGTTACAGGAAGTGGATTCCAGGCGGGTAAAGGAACTGAAGTCTGTTCTGAATAACAGGCTTATTCTCAGTAAAATTGCTCGCTGGGACCCGGATAAAAACTGGATAGGGGCAGTGGATTCCGTCGCCAGGTTGAAAGAAATGGGATTAAACCCAGTTCTGCTGGCCAGGGGCGGGGTAGAGCCCTACGGACAGGAGGTTATCCGCCGCGCGTTATCTTTGCATTTAACGGTAAAGGAAGCCAGATGGAGTGCAGACAAGGGGAATGGTTATCTTTCGGCACTGGCAAACGCTATGCCGGCGGATGTGATCGACATCAGGTCCCAATTGCCGCTGGAATTTTTGGCGATCATATATCGAGCATCAGATGCTGTTCTGGCTAATAGTAATCACGAACCATTTGGGATAGTGGGACTCGAGGCCATGGCAGCCGGCGGCATTGTTTTCACCGGAAGCACCGGAGAAGATTATTCCATACCTTTCGTCAATTCATTCATGATCGAGACTCCTGACCCGCTGGAGATTGTTAGCTATATCACTTATTTAAGGAGCTATCCTGAACAGGTGGAGCGTATTCGCAATACCGCTCGTTCAATGGCGAGATACTATACATGGGAAGCGGCAATCCTGAACCTGATCGGGAAACTGGAAAACCAGGGAAGAATTCAGGGTGCTCTGGACAGCAATTTAGTAAATCCTGGCTCAATGACCTCTCCGGCTGAGTTGATGATTACACAGCGTATCTGGCAAACGCCATCCGGGGAAAATGACCAATCAGAACTAAGAAATACTCGCTTTATATCGTAGAATATATTCAGGAGGAGAAAATATGCCGAGAAGATTGAAATCTACTGCAACAGTGGCGAAACCAGAGTCGGATACTTCCAGGAGTCAGGCGGAGAAATACCTGGCTAAAGTCCCGGAAAAACAGGTTTTCTGGTGTAATAATGGAGCTGTCCTCAACGATGTTATGGAACTTAAAGATGCTTTAGCGAATATGTCCGACCAGACTTATGCATATCATGCAAACGAGATTAAACAGGACTTCAGTAACTGGATAAGAAACGTAATCGGAGACAACAAGCTGGCTAAAGACCTGGAAACCGCAGCCAGTCGTGAACAGGCTGTTAAACTGGTAGAAGAAAGATGTGCTTTTCTCGCGGGCAAGCGCGTTTAAAACAGAAATTTCGTGTACCAGAGAAGTCCCGGCGGCTTTCGTATCATATTTCGGAGCTTCTTTCTTTTTGCCTCTTTAGAATAGCGGGAATCGTACCGGTGGATTGTGGGGTTAATTATTTTCAACCTCCCCAACGTAGATTAGTTGGAAAGACGATACTGAACCCGTGTGCTATAATTGAATGAAATGGCAGTCAAGACTATAGCCACCAACCGAAGAGCCTATCACGATTATTTCATTGGAGAAAGCGTGGAGGCCGGCATTGTCCTTTCCGGAACTGAAATAAAATCAGTGCGGGCAGGACAGGTCAGTATGAGTGACTCCTATGTTAAGCCGGAAAATGGCGAGTTGTGGCTGGAAAACATGCATATCGCCCGGTATGCTCCCGGCAGCTACATGAGCCACGAACCACTGCGGCGGCGCAAGCTTCTTTTACATAAGAAAGAAATCAGAAATCTCACCAGCAAGATCGCGCAAAAAGGTTTTACCCTTGTACCAACCAAACTATACCTGAAAGACAGTCACGCCAAACTGGAAATAGCTCTGGCGAGAGGTAAGAAACTCTTTAATAAGAAAGAGGATATTGCCAAGCGGGATACGGAGAGAGAGCTCGAAAGGTCTTTTAGCCACCAGCGGTTCTAGCTTTTTAGCATCAAACTCAATAATCGATAATTGTTAAAATACGCTAAAAACGCCATCATTTTTTAAATCTCAAAATTGGGAAAACAATTCCTAATTTATGGATCCTGTACACACCGGAGCAAGATTTGAAAAACAAAACAAAAAAATGGCATTCAAAAAAGCTGTAGAATATACCCCAGGCGCGGTTAGCGGATATGCCTTTAGAGGGTTATTCAGGTAAAACTCCGGTGTCAGTTTTACTAATTACACCAATTAAAGGATCCCAGTATTTCTCCGGAATTGGGTTTGATTTTACAAAAATCACTTTTTAACACTCTAGCACGTGGTTCGGGTTATCACACGATTGCTTAAAATTAAACTAATTAAGACCGCCTTAATCATGCCGTTTCATTAAGTAAGGGAGTTTATCCTCTCCACAATCCCCACAAGCGAGAAAAAACAGATAGAGTATAGAACCGAGGGTAAATGAAGGCCGGCTGCGGGTGACTGGAAAAAGATAACCGCCTGCAACCAGCCAAAGGAAGGAGAGCCGCCAGGAAGTTAACCTGCGGCACTTTAACTCTCCATATCGACGATTTCTCTCCTGAGAACAGCTACGCAGTTGTAAAAGAGCGATAACTATGGAAAGGACGGACGGCTCAGCAGGGCAAAGGTTCCTATGACAGGAACCACCCGTAAGACCACCCAAATCTCCTCGAAAGGGCAGTAGTAACGGGGCCAGGGCCTTAAGAGTAAACATTCCTTTTTACATAGCGGGGTATTATTGGGCTATCTCAAGGATAACCATAGAGGGTATGGTAGCACGGATGTTCTAGATTGTCAAAGGGGTAATGTCATTCTTTTGAGCGTGGTTCGAGCCTGGGTGGCAGACTAATTACAGGGCTGAAATTAATCCCGATTTATGATAAAATTGTAGAGTACATGGGGACGCGTGGCTTCGACAGGAGAGGTGAGCTACGAAACTGCAAGCCGAGCTGTCATTAACTCGTTAAACTGATGGCAAACAAGAAACGAAGAACCTGAATTAGTTCTTGCTGCCTAACAAAAACTAGGCAACACATCCAACCTGACCCCACCTCAACGGGTCAGGATTGGGTGACGCAAAGTTGAGGTGCCATAGCCCGGACTGCTGATAAAGGCTATGAAAGATTTATCGGCTGGCCTGATTGGACTCGGTCATCTGAGGCCTATCAGGTAAGATAAAAGAAATGACTATGCTTGTAGTACGTTTCGGGCAGCTTCTTTTGGACGGGGAGTTCAACCCTCCCCCGTCTCCACCA
>DEUU01000183.1:3982-4436 GCA_002362735.1 Dehalococcoidia bacterium UBA3254 | reverse complement strand
GCTTCAGAGTTGACCAGGTGGAAATCATCCAGGACCAGAACAAACTGGTCCGCGGTGGCAGCCAGCTCGTTGGTCAGAAGATTAATGACATTCTCGAATTGAGTCGGCTGGACACCCTGGAGCATGTCAGGAAGATTGCCTCCGATGCCTGGAGCCACCGGCTGCAAGGCGGTGAGCAAATATCGCAGAAAACGGGCCGGGTCATTATCACCGGCGTCCAGCGAAAGCCAAGCGGAAGGGATTCCTGTCTCTTTCAACCAGCGGCTGACCAACGTGCTTTTGCCGTAACCGGCGGGGGCCGACACAAGAATGAGCGTCTTTTCCAGTCCCCCGTTTAAAAGATCATCCAGACGGGGACGGGTGATTTGATTGGGCCGCACGGAAGGAATGTAAAACTTGGTCAGCAGCAGATGCTTGCTCTGGTCCGCTGCCGGATGAGCTTTTTCCTCTGCCG
>DEUU01000183.1:0-3865 GCA_002362735.1 Dehalococcoidia bacterium UBA3254 | reverse complement strand
ACACAAGAATGAGCGTCTTTTCCAGCCCCCCGTTTAAAAGATCATCCAGACGGGGACGGGTGATTTGATTGGGTCGCACGGAAGGAATGTAAAACTTGGTCAACAGCAGATGCTTGCTCTGGTCCGGCATTTTGTTAGTATTTCCCGGTCCAGCCGAAGTCACACCAGGGCCAGTTTTTACCTCGTGTTTTCCCCTGTTTTCACCCATCTTGATCCTTGTGCAGAGAACTTTGACTCGTTCATATTAATTAACTACCAGATACGTGACTATTCTATAGTATTATGTTATTTAATTAAAGCCCTCCTATCGTCAGCGTCAAAGTATCTGCATTTATGAAATAATGAAAAGCTCCACAGCAAGGCTAAATCTCACCGAGGAGCTAGAGATTAAATATCAATTCAAATGTGCGCGTTCTGTCTACCGTACAATACCGCCCACCATTAATTCCTCTTCTAGTTTAGCTTTAAAATCCTCAGATTTGAATGTTTCATCAGGTGCTCTACCTAGTTTAGGTATTGATAAATTTGTTGCCAAAAACACAAAATTGGCAACAAAATTGCAACAAAATATTATACCAATTGATAGACCTGAACATCCTTATGAGGTTTTTATTAATGAGAAAATATCTAGAGGCTTAACCAAATCAGCTATTTCCGGTTACAAATATCACCTATCTTCAGTTTTAAGGGTTATTGATTCATATTCAGCTACCAAAGAGGATATTGTTAGCTATATGAATTCTATTCCAGTAGGAAAGGATAATGATCTGGTGACCAGATTTGCAAAGTATATACATTGTTATATTTTTGCAATGGAGTGTCCAAAGTAATTTCAAAGTTACGGTTCATTGTAGTGACATTTAGAGTATTGTCAGCGGATTTTAAATAGAGAGAAAACACCAATAGGCTTGCCTACTCTTAACACCTGGAATTTAAAATACAGGCTCTAGAATTGAAAAATTAGCCTATTAAAATCACCAGCCAGTAAATACTAGCTAAAGTAAATACTGGCTTTTTTATGCCCTTGTTAGATTGATTCAGTTACAACCCATTTAAAGACAGCTTCATTGAAAACGAGCTTAAACTGTTTATTGTCTTTGGTGGTTACTTTAATGCACCGATTACCGTTTTCAGGCTCTAACTCAATTACTTTCTCAATCTGATATTCTGTTCCCTGATAGGTGAAAGAAGATATTTGCCCCATTTAGATTCAACCTATAATAACCAGAATATTTTTGATTAAAATTCTATATAAGAATAATTAAGTTGTCAATTGTCCTATGGGCTATTCTATATAACACTATATTTCACTATAGATTACTATTATTTTTAATGAGTAAATTAGCCTTTAAATACCGCTAGCTAAAGTAAGTATTGGCTTTTTGATAACCTGAATTAGAGAAATTGATTTTGTGTTGAAATCGTTCAACTCACTCTGAACCAAGCGGAGCCTGCTATCTGTTGATTAATATAGATACGAACATCATACGTTCCTTAGTTAGACGGAATAACGTAATACGGTAAAAAGAATATATGTGAATCATTGTAGGGTTTTAGTTGCTCACTAGTTAAAATTTCAGTCTCTTGAGATGTTTTGGAATTGGCCATTTCTGTAGAATAGCGTCGCAGAGAGACAACAATTCAGTTTCAATTTTAAATGAAGCAAAGACCTGAATTTCCCTGATCAATTTGTTTTTCCAGACCCATTATTAAAAAATATTCAGGTAACAATGGTTATACAATCTATCAATAAAAACTCAAATAGTTGGAATAATTTTATTTTGTAGGTAATTAGGAAGATTTTGGTTCCTTCTATCATACAGGGTTGCCCACCATTTTTAATCTCGGATTAACGATACTGTACGGAACTCTGGTCTTTAACCGAAAGGACTAGACACCTCATTTTTATCTATTTCAGGTTCAGCAGAATTCTTATTTTCTGGCTTGAACCAGTAGTCTTCTTTCAGCCTGGAAATACATTGAAGCTGAAAGTTCTTATCTTTACGTGATTTCTTTCTTGAAATATTCTAATAAACACCGCTGATCGAGGTTTTTAAGGCTTCACATTTTCATTCATGGTATGATGGTGTAGAAAGGCGAAATTATAAAATGAACGGAACACAGCGTAATAATATCAAACTCGGCTTAAAAGTAGCGATAGTACTGAAAGCCGACCAGCGGACCGGGAAATTAACTGAAGGGATAGTAAAAGATATTTTGACAAATTCGTCTGTACATCCTCATGGGATTAAAGTCCGTTTAGAAAGCGGACTGATTGGCCGGGTTAAAGAAATAAAACATGTTTAGAATACTGGTTGATGCTGATGCTACTCCTGTTAAACAGGAGATTTATCGGGTAGCCAGGCGTTACGGCATTAAAGTAATAATGGTAGCCAATTCTTCGATGGCTGTTCCATCTGAAAACTGGCTGGAAATGATAGTAGTTAACAACCAACTGGATGCCGCCGATGATTGGATTATAGACCACATCAACCAGAATGATATTCTCATTACGTCGGATATACCTCTGTCTTCCCGGGCTATGAAGAAAGGCGCCAGGGTGCTAAGCCCAAAAGGAATTCTTGTTTTAGAGAATTCTATCGGCAATATGCTGGCCACGCGCGATCTGATGACTCATTTGCGTGATATAGGAATAAATACCGCAGGTCCGGCTGCTTTTAGTAAAAAAGATCGTTCCTGTTTTCTTCAGGAACTGGATAAGCTAATTCAAAAAACTCTAAGAGTCATGAGGTTAGCTCCGTAGAGGAGGTCGACCCTATTAATGGCATTTATTAATTTACAAAATATCGTCCTTGCCTTTGGTGGCAACCGGCTTTTTGAAGGGATAAATTTAACCGTTGAGCAGGGAGAGAAAGTTGCTCTGGTGGGACGTAATGGTTCTGGCAAGTCGACTTTACTCAAAATAATCGCTGGGTATATCAAACCGGACTCCGGTGATGTCGCCATCCAAAAAGGCATCCGGTCGGCTTATCTGAATCAGTTGGTACCTGGAGCAATGCCGGGCTCTGTGATAGAAGTTGTGAAAGGCGGAGTTAACCAGGCTAAAGATTCATCGGAAATAGATGACGACTGGGAGATGCAGCAGCAAGCCGAGAAAGTAATTTCCCATTTGGGGCTGGAGGCTGATAAACTTTTTAATTCGCTATCAGCGGGGCTCAAGCGCCAGGTGCTATTGGCCAGAGCACTGGCTAATGAACCGGATATTTTTCTCCTTGATGAACCTACTAACCATATGGATATCGATTCCATTAAACGATTGGAAGCAATGCTGCTGCGCTTTAACGGTGCTCTAATATTGGTTACGCATGACCGCTTGTTCTTGCAAAGAATAGCGAATCGCATTGTAGAGATAGACCGAGGCCAACTATTCGACCAGTCCTGTGATTATGAGACTTTTCTCGAACGACGGGCGGCCGCTCTGGAAGTTGAAGAGGTACAGAACGCCTTATTTGATAAAAATCTCGAAAAGGAAGAACAATGGATCCGGGGAGGTATCAAAGCCCGTCGAACGCGCAATGAAGGACGCGTTAGGGAACTGCAAAAAATGCGGCAGGTTCGCCGGGAAAGAAAAGAAAGATCCGGCTCTGTCAGAATAGAAGCCCAGGAGACCGAACGTTCGGGGATGCTCGTGATCAAGGCTGATAATGTTAGCTGCAATTACGGGAACAATCCAATTGTCTCTAACCTGTCGACAGTGATTATGAAAGGCGACCGTGTAGGAATATTAGGACCCAATGGCTGCGGTAAGACCACGTTATTGCGTCTCTTACTGGGTGAAATCTCCCCGGACTCAGGCAATATCCGGCTGGGGACCAATCTTCAGATCAGTTATTTCGATCAATTG
>DEUU01000194.1:6809-7191 GCA_002362735.1 Dehalococcoidia bacterium UBA3254 | reverse complement strand
AACGATACCCAATTCATTCAATTTTTTGTTTAAAAGACTAAAGGAAAAACCACATTTATGGTAATTTTCCTCATAATCCTGTCCCCCATAAATATTTTCTATATCTTTCCAGGATGGTTTAATGAAAAACAAAAAAGCCCGCGCCCGAAGCTCCGGGCAACGCACTTCGAAGATTCCTCCAGGTTTAAGAACTCGAATCCATTCCTTTAAGATAAGCCCAATTTCTCTATGTCCAAAGTGCTCAATTACCTGGCTGGAATATATATGATCAAAAATATCATTTATAAAAGGAAGTGTTCGGGCATCTGCGATAACATCGACTACGGCGGTTTTCCTTATATCCATAGCTAAAGAACTGGGTATTACTTTAATGTCACCGCAG
>DEUU01000194.1:0-6625 GCA_002362735.1 Dehalococcoidia bacterium UBA3254 | reverse complement strand
ATTTCTTTCAGTCTAACATTAAAGTTGGACTGATTTTTGGGGGTCAGGTCAGGGTATTACTTTAATGTCACCGCAGCCGATCTCCAGTATTTTCTTTCCATTTTTTATCAAACTGCTCAAATATGTTTCTTCCGCAAAACTTCCCGCATTCCTCCGGAGAAAGACAATCGACCTCAAAATGGATTCTTTTTAGATTATATAACGCCACGATAAAGTAACAGATCCTTTCTATAGTTTTAAAAAAACTTCATGATGGCGTTATCACGGGGGAATAATGGTCTAAACTGGGTATTGTTTGTAATAACCCTTCCTTAAGTTCATATTTTGGTGTGTAGCCAAAATTCCGGGCTTTAGAAATATCCGCCAGACTATGTTTAACCTCACCAGGCCTTCCCTTCTCAAACACGGGATGAACATCATTCCTATCCATTAGATTGGTAATAAGGTCCACGAGAAAGTTCACACTTGCCCTCTCCCCGCTGCCGATATTAAATATGCCTGTAACCTGGCTTTCTGCTGCCAGGATGTTTGCTTCAACAACATCCTTGACATACACAAAATCCCGCGTTTGCTCCCCATCTCCATAAATAACTGGCGCCTGTTCTGATGCTATCCATCGTACAAAGCGAGGTATTACCGCAGCATAGGGTGAATTGGGATCCTGCCGAGGACCGTATACGTTGAAGTACCTTAAACAAGCGGTGGGAAGATCATAAAGATGGTGAAAAATATTGCAGTAAAATTCAGAGGTGAGCTTGGTTAGGGCATACGGCGATTGGGGATTGGGCGCAATACCCTCGTGTACGGGTTGTACCGTTGTATCCCCATAGATAGCAGAAGATGAGGCGAATATTACTTTTTTAACCATATTATCTCTGGCCGCTATAAGAACATTCAATGTACCGGTAGTATTAATTGTATGGACCGCCGCAGGATCGTCGATACTTCTCAACACATTCGCTATGGCTGCCTGGTGAAAGACGAAATCGATATTCCGGAAAAGCTTTTGAAGAGCAGGCAGGCTGGCGATACTGGCTTTGATAAATTCCAGGTTTGGGTCCTTGAGAATGAAATCTATATTTTCTAACTTTCCGGAAGATAAGTCGTCGATGATAATCACGTGATATCCCAGTTCTAACAGGCCTTCGGCGATATGCGAACCAATAAATCCCGCCCCACCAGTTACAACCGCTTTCATAATATTTGCACGATGTTTGAGCATAATTATTTATTCAAATAATTCCATTTATTCAAATTTAACATCGGTTTTAAAAACAGACTCCTAAAGATGTTTACATCATGAAAGTGGAAATTCAGGTGTCCAAGGTGGAAGTAATGATGAAATTTAGTGGAAATTTGGTACCATACTTTGAGCTTCAACGATAATTAAAGCCAATTCTGAATCTCGTTTAACCCATGAGCAGTGCACCATGGGCAAACAGTTCGAGGTCTTTCCCAGGCCCCGGTCATTTATTTTTCTGTCTCGGACCCACGTTTTTCTGCGTCTTTGTTGTTGGTTTCTCTCATTCCGGCAGGGTGGAGTAACTCATATAAACGGAATTTGCTTGCAATTCGCTTGAGGGTGATTTTCAACCTTCTGATTAACTTTGGATGATTAGTATAGAATATCTCTCTTCCCGAAGTAGAAACCTGCGGCTCACCTAAAAAAACTTTACTGAAGGCTTTTTCCATTTGCTCATGAACCCTGCTTATGGACCGGATTATTAAATAGAGTACTAATGCCAGCAAGACAGCGGGGACAATAAGGGCCGACGAACCGATGGAAAGAAGCTGGGTTGTTAACGGTATAGCCCAGAGTAACATTACGACAGCCAGGATAACCATGATACTGTAACGTAGTATTCCCCGAAATCTTTCCATTTTCCAGGTTTCATCTGATGTGGAGAGTTTAATGGCTCTAATAGTAGTTTCATCAATGATTGACATCGAGTTTCGCCAGATCAAAAATATGGATGGCAGACAAAGAGAAATGATTAAGGAGCCGATTAAAAGGGCTATGATATCCCGGCGAATTGGCAGGTATGTGACCAGTTGTTCTATATATTGAAGGGTGAAGGGGCCAAGGCCAATTATCACTATCAGAATCAGGATATTGATAAATATGCTCCTGGCTTTTTTCCGGACACTCCGAGCTTCCTCACTACGCTGTGGAAGCGATCTGCGAACGGTTTGCGCCCAATTGTTCAGATGAGCCACATATTCTCGTAAAAGCCGGGGTGATTTTCTGCCGAGGAAATCACCTATCATGTCCGCCGAGCGTGTTAAGTAAGGAGATATTATCGAAGTAAGAGTCGTGGCAATAGCGATTACCGGATATAGCGGAGCCACTGTCAAACTCTGGTCTGTTCCAACTTTAGCAATAGCCAGGGAAAACTCTCCCATTTGAGGCATACTCATACCGACCCTAAGACTGTCTCGGACAGTATAACCGTTGATTATAGTTGCAAAGGTATTACTGAGAATTTTTCCAATAACGAAAACTGCACCTACAATCAAGGCTGGAACCAGGAAATCCCTGAATTTGGTGATATCAATCAACATTCCGATGGCAACAAAGAATAGAGCTGCAAACATATCGCGAATCGGTGAAATGACTTCGACAACATCTTCTGAGTACTCACTGTCACCTACCAGAGTTCCCATCAGGAAAGCGCCGGAAGCTATCGATAGCCCCAGTTGTTTACTGCCCAATGCCATGGCAAAACAAAGTCCCAGGCAAACAATTAACAGGGTTTCTCTGGAATTTAAACGATGGGTGAAGGCAATTATGCGTGGTACAATAATGGATCCTAAAACCAGAGTAACGGCAACGAAGATGACCAGCTTTAATAAAAGTGATGGAACATTGCCGAAGGTAGCAATTCCAGGAGAGTTTATTCCAGACAATAGAGCAATGATAATAACAGCCGCAAAATCTTCAACCACCAGAATGCCTACAATAAGCCTGGATGAGACCATGTTTAGCTTACCCAGGTCTTTCAGGACCTTAACAATTATGGCGGAACTGCTGGTATGCAATGCAGCACCCAAAAACAGAGCATCGGTTTTCGACCAGCCAAGTAGCTGGCCCAGTCCATAGCCCAGACAAATCATGGTGGTAATTTCGATGCCTCCGATGATTAAGGCTGCAATACCAATCTGCCGTATTTTACTCCAACCGAATTCCAGACCTACACCAAAGAGAAGCAACACCAGTCCAATATCAGCCAGCAAGTTTATCATATCGATATCATGGACGGAGTAGAATGGAACGAAATGAGGACTAAGCAGCAGGCCTGCGAGCAGGTATCCAATGACCGGGGGTTGACGAAGTTTACGCAGTATGAGTGTTACTATCCCGGCGACAACCATGATGAGAGCGAAGTCTCTCAATAGGCTAAAATCTTCCAAACTTTATCCAGGCCTCTTATAGATTATCTGCATCCATGATAGCACAAGTGAAAGATGGCTTCAGCTTCGTATTTTACGAAACCAAATCAACAATCAAATTAATCTGAGAAATTTCTAATGAGAAGTCCATATTTTAATTAAAGACTGGGAATCGGACACTGAGAATCCATGTACAGGTTCTTCCATCATAAAATTATTATGGGAGGCAAAAACCGATGCAGCTTTCGAATAGAACAGTTTTGATAACCGGGGGGTTCCAGCGTTATCAGCCCTGGAATTACCGACATTATAAAACCATTGATTTCCACATATAAAGAGTATATGATTGTTTAGCTTGCTTTTATAATTAAAGAATAATAATAAAAAGCTTTTTATGAACAGTGACAACTCTCTATCACACACGGAACAGGAGCGGAACCGGTCTTATTACAGCTTCATTATCGTAGCGATATCTTGCCTTCTCTTTATGATCGCCGGAGGAACCCAGAATATTTTTGGGGTGTTTTTTAAACCGGTATTAAGCGAGTTTGGCTGGACTCGGGCTGCTACTGCCGGCGCCTATTCCTTGAATTTGATTCTGAGCGGAGTGACCGGTATTCTGGCAGGTAGATTAAATGATAAAATCGGCCCCAGGATAGTCGTTACCATCGGTGGCATATTTATGGGTTTAGGGTATCTGTTGATGTCACGAGTTGACGCTGTCTGGCAGATCTACCTCTTCTTTGGGGTATTTGCGAGTGTTGGCCTGGGTTTCATTGCTGTTCCTTTAGTTTCTAACGTGGCCAGATGGTTTTCCAGTAAAAGAGGGCTGGCCAGCGGTATTGTTCTGGCAGGATCAAGTGTTGGCGTGGCTGCAATTGCACCCCTGGCGACTTTTTTCATCTCCAATTACAGCTGGCGGACCTCCTACTTTATTATTGGGGTAGCAGCTCTAGTCTTAATTATCATCATGGCCCAGTTCCTCAAACGCGCTCCCAGTCAAATAGATAGTCTATCTCCAGGTATTGATGCAGGAGTAATCAAAACTTCAGAAATACAGACACAGGGTTATTCGTTCCAGCAGGCTATACGTACTCCCACTTTCTGGATTATCAGCGTGATGGCTATTTCCTTCGGTTTTGGACAGCAAATAATACTAGTTCACTTGATCGCCCATGCCACTGATATCGGTATCGCAGCGGTCTCAGCGGCCACCATTTTATCTGTGATCGGCCTGATCTCCGTCGGTGGTGAGCTTTCCATGGGTTTTTTGAGAGACAGGATTGGCATCAAGCGGGTTATAACTATAATTTTTATCCTGATACCAGTAGCTTTTATATGGGTAAGATTTGCCAGCGAGTTATGGATGCTGTACCTTTTTGCGGTGATTTTTGGCCTGGAATACGGTGGTTTTGTAGCGGTGCAATCTCCTATGGTGGCAGACTATTTCGGTTTAAAAGCACATGGAGCGATCTTTGGTTTATCGATGCTTGCCAGCATGATCGGTGGATCTTTAGGTTCTCTGCTGGCGGGTTATATTTTTGACCTTAGCGGCAGTTATCACTGGGCTTTCATTATCTCCGCCATTCTGGGGTTTACGAGTCTGGTCCTGGCGATAATACTGAGACCTGCTCGAAAGTAATATTAAGCAACAATCCATATATAACCTACGGATATACCTTACCTTCCTGATGTACCCCTGTCTCTTTTCATGATCCTGTTAATACAGGTGAATTTGAGGTCTTAAGTCACCCGCTGGTTCGTGGTCAGAAAAACAATAATAATGATTTGACGGAGCAGGCTGGATTGTGTAATCTAGATTAGCAAACTAATAGCGCCCGCTATAAACCTGAACTCAAAAGGCTGGTCCTGACTGCATCATGTTGAAAGTGGAGAATCGTCAATTGGGCCGATACTAAATCAGGAGGTGTACTTACAGTGAAGGAAATCAGGCTGCATGGGCGGGGAGGACAAGGAGTAGTCATGGCTTCGGAGATCCTGGCCGCAGCTTTCGTGGCTGAAGGCCAGTATGCCACAGCCTTCCCCTCTTTTGGAACCGAAAGGAGAGGCGCTCCTGTCAAAGCCTTTCTTCGTATTGATGACAAACCGATCAGGGAGATTACCCAGATTTACGAGCCTGACTGCTTGCTTTTAACAGACCCTTATTTTCAAAATGTGGCTGAAGTATTTCAAGGTCTTAAGCCGGAGGGAATCCTGGTGATGAATTCCCAGATACCGGTAGAGAAAAGTCCTCATCAGAATACCCGGCTGCTGGGTGTTATTGACGCCACCAAGATAGCCCTCGAAGAAATAAAAAGAAATTCCACGAATACGACTCTGGTAGGTGCTTTTGCAGCCGCTACTAACTGGCTCAGGTTGGATTCGATCGAAAAAGCCCTGGCGAAAATTCTTAATCCTAAAATATTAGAAGGTAATCTCCGCTGCGCTCGCAGGGGGTATGCCGAGGTAAAACTAATAAAATTCTGAAGGCGGACAATATGAAATTTCAAACCAAATACACGGGTCCCTGGGTGGACGTAGAAAAAGATAAATTACTCACACATGCCGTAGGAGAATGGAAAACCCGCAGTCCTGAAGTGGACCCTGGCAAGTGCACCCACTGCGGTCAATGTTATTTATACTGTCCTACCGGATGCATCATAGATAAGGAAAATTATTTCAAGGCTAATCTCGAATTTTGTAAAGGCTGCGGGATATGCAGTAAGGTCTGTGTAGCGGGCGCAATTAAAATGACGGCAGGAGATAATTAGTAGAATGGAATCAACAGCCAGTGGAGAAATTAAAGTTCTGAGCGGAAACCAGGCTACTGCGGAAGCTGTAGTTTTATGCCAGCCTGACGTGGTCTGTGCGTATCCGATTACACCCCAGAGCGAAGTGGTTGAGGAACTAAGCCGGTTTCAAGCCCAGGGCGTCCTTCAGGCGGAATTCGTGGATGTCGAGGGAGAACACTCCGCGCTGAGCGTGCTAATTGGAGCTTCTTCATCCGGCGGGCGGACCTTTAGTGCTACCTCCAGCCATGGGATGCTTTACATGTTTGAACCTTATATCTATGCCGCTTCTTTGAGGTTACCTATCGTAATGGCGCATGTTTGCCGGGAACTGGCAGCGCCCAATACGGTGCTGTGCTCCCAGCAGGATATCATGGTGGTCAGGGATGCCGGCTGGATTCAAATCCACTGCGCCTCCTGTCAGGAAATACTAGATTCGATTATTA
>DEUU01000378.1 GCA_002362735.1 Dehalococcoidia bacterium UBA3254 | reverse complement strand
CCATCATCGGCTTGAGCCACCTGGCTTCAAAGACCGAATTAACTCCCAAGCAGCATGACTATCTTAACAAAATCCAAATTTCCGCAAACGCACTGCTCGGAATTATAAATGATATTCTGGACTTGTCCAAGATCGAAGCCGGAAAAATAGAAATCGAAATTACCAATTTTCAATTGGACCAGGTTTTGAATGATATATCCAATATGATGTCTCCAAAAGGTCAGGAAAGAGGTCTGGGTATTCGTTTCAGAACAGCCTCGGATGTTCCTTCCGCCCTGAAGGGCGATCCGATGCGGTTGAGCCAGGTCTTGATTAATTTGATAAGTAACGCCATTAAATTTACGGACTCCGGAGAGATAATCATTTCTTCCGAAGTAATAAGCAGAAAAGATAAATTAGTGACCCTCAAATTCTCCGTGCAGGATACAGGAATCGGAATTACTCCTGAGCAGCAGGCCAGGCTGTTCCAGCCCTTTACTCAGGCGGATAGCTCGACTACACGCAAATACGGTGGTACCGGCCTGGGATTAATTATCAGCAAGCAACTGGTAACGATGATGGGCGGCGAAATCAAAGTGGAAAGTAATCCGGGTAAAGGAAGCAATTTTTCCTTTACGGTGGTTGCTGAACTGCAGTCCAGCGAAGGGCTCGAACAAAAGAAGATCGTCCCGGTGATTTTACGTGATCTAAGGATTTTGATTGCTGACGATGATCAGGACTCCCGCAAGATTTTACAGCAAATGTTAAAAGACATGTCTCTGGATGTGACGGTAGTAGACTCTGGAAAGGAAGCGTTGAAAGTACTGGAAGCTCAGTCTCCTGCGTATGATCTGGTTATGTTGGACTGGAGAATGCCGGACATGGATGGTTTTGAGACCGCCCGCCGCATCAAGTCCAAACTTCACTTGAATAAGGTTCCCAAAATTTTTATAGTCACAGCCTACGGACGCCAGGAAGCTATGCATCAGGCAGAGGAACTGGGACTGGACGCCTTCCTGGTGAAGCCGATCAATTATTCGGTCTTACTGGATTCGATAATGGACAGTTTTTGCAAGGACTTAACAAAGGTAGCTGCAAATGACTCTCATCAGCCAGAGACACTGGGAATAGCAGGGAGCAAAGTGCTGGTAGTTGAGGATAACGATATTAACCAGCAGGTGGCTCTTGAACTGCTGGAGGGTTTTGGTCTGAAGGTGGAGATAGTCGGTAACGGGCGTTTGGCTCTGGAAGCATTAAGCAAACCGGGGAAAATGTACGATCTGGTATTGATGGACCTGCAGATGCCGGAGATGGACGGATATGAAGCTACTGAAATAATAAGACAAAGAATGACTAAGGAAGACCTGCCAGTGGTAGCCATGACGGCACATGCCCTGCAAACCGAAATTCAGCGTTGCCTGGAAATCGGTATGAACGATTACGTCCTTAAACCGATAGATCCGGAAAAACTGCATACTGTGCTAAAGCGCTGGATAAAACAGCACTCTATTAAAACTCCGGAGATGGAACAGAAGACCACCGCAAAAGAGGTTAATAATACGGTTAGTAGTCTTCCGGGGGTTGATCTGGAAACAGCCTTAAAACGTCTAATGGGCAACCGGAAACTTTTCGATAAACTTATGGATGATTTTATTCGAAATTATGCCGGTGTTGCCGGCCAAATCCGGGATACAATCGAACATGGAGACATGAACTCGGCGCAAAGTCTGGTCCACACTCTAAAAGGAGTCTCCGGGAACCTTTCCGTGACTGAAGTTTATTCTGCTTCACAGAGTTTGGAAGCTGCCATAAAGGAGAATAACCGGACCAGTATAGACAAGGAACTGGACCGTCTGGCCAAAGCAATCAAGCCTCTGGTTGACGCGGTAAAAAATCCGTCGCCTGGGGATGACAGAATAAAGGGGACTAACCAGGCCAAAACGATTCCTCTGGATATGGATAATGTCAGCGAAGTTATTTCTGATTTGGACATTCTTTTAAGGAAGAACAGCCTCAGTGCACGTAAACAATTTGATGTTCTTAAGGAAAAAGTAAATAATTCCGACCTGGAAATATTCCTGGCGCAGATGGAAAGTTCTTTGAACCGTCTGGATTTTAAGGAAGCCAGAACTCACCTTGTATCAATCGGCAACTCTCTGGGTATAAGATTATAAATAATTAGAGGTGGAAAAATGGTTAATAAGAAAGAAGTCATTCTGATCGTGGATGACATCGTCTCGAATATTGAAATTTTAAATGGGGTGCTGGGAAACGACTATGAGATTTTATTCGCCGCCAATGGCAAAGATGCAATTGATATTGCCGTTAAAGAGGTGCCGGATTTAATATTACTTGACGTTATCATGCCGGGGATGGACGGTTATGAAGTTTGCTCTCGATTGAAGTCTGAAGAAAAGACCCGGGACATTCCTGTTATCTTCGTCACAGCCATGGACCATGAGGAAGATGAATCCAAAGGATTTAATTCGGGAGTTGTCGACTATATTACCAAACCGGTCCGTCCTTCGATTGTACTATCCCGGGTTCGTAACCATCTTGAACTGAAGCGTTACCGGGACTCTTTGAAAGCCCTTTCCACGATCGACGGTTTGACTGGTGTTGCCAACCGGAGACGTTTCGATGAAGCTTTAAACAATGAATGGCGCCGCGGAAAGCGCTTGCAGACTACTCTTTCACTCTTGATGATGGACATAGATTGTTTTAAGGCATTTAATGATCATTACGGTCATCTGGCCGGAGATGAATGTCTCTGTCAACTGGCGAAAGGAATTGGTGGAGCGGCACGCAGGTCTGGAGACCTTCTGGCCCGCTATGGTGGAGATGAATTCACCTATCTCTTACCGGAGACGGATAATAAAGCGGCTGCTTTGATCGCGGAACGTATCAGGGAGAAAGTAAAACTGCTTAATATTCCTCACGCCTACTCCGGAATAGAGCCTTATGTTACGCTGAGCATCGGAGCTGCAACGACTATACCCTCGGAGCTCTGCACTCAATCCGATCTCATTCACTTTGCCGATGATTTGCTCTATGAGGCCAAAAAGGCCGGACGCAACCGGTTTGTAAACAGGGAAATGATGACTATTACAAGTTCTTGCCTGAAATAAGCTGGTGAGCCTTTTGGAATAGTTTTTTCTCATCATCAAAGGTAACTTTTTCCAGGACTTCCGGGTAAGTAAGCCAGGTAAATCCGGTATGCTCCCAGGAAACCCGGATTTCTTTGGAAAAAGTTTCTGCCAGCAGAAAAGTCACGGTCTTAAATATCCTCTTGTGTTGACTGGTAAAGAAATAGTGATTGTGTTCCTTAAAACCGTCGAAAAAGCGGATGTCTGTAAGACCTGTCTCTTCCCGAATTTCCCTGCTGGCGGTCTCTTCAATAGTTTCATTATTTTCGATGTGTCCTTTAGGGGACCCCCAGTGTCCTTCCTCGTAATGCAGAAGAAGATAAAATACTTTGTCTCCTTCCTTTCTGAAAACGATCGCTCCAGCTGAATGTTCTGCAGGCATTTTTAATCATTCTCGCGCGTGGAATTAATGAAACCGGGCCGGGCATTCCAGAGTTCTATAAATGGGTTGAAATTCGTTTTATAATCGTACATATCCGACTTTTCATTCTTTTTGAGGAATTTTACAAGGGCATAGGTAACAGGGGTCGCCAGAGCTTCAAAGCCTATTTTAAAAACGATATTTGAGACCATTCCGGCTATCAAAGTACTCATGGGCAATATTCCAGCGAACCCGATGAAAGTGAACAGCACTGAATCCAGGCTTTCGCCGACAATAGTCGATCCGATAGTCCTGGTAAAAAGCCATCGCCCCCGGGTAAAGATTTTCATTTTAGCGAGGACATAGGAGTTGGAAAATTCACCGGCAAAATAGGCTATCAGACTTCCCAGTACCAGTCTGGGAGTAGTACTGAAGATTTTATCGTAAGCCTCCTGATTGTTCCAACCGTTGGCTGCTGGTAAGGCTCCTATGATGACAAATACGACTGCCATTAAAATGGAACAGGCAAATCCTATCCAGATTACCTGTCTGGACTTACGGTATCCGTACACCTCGGTCAGGATATCCCCGAAGATGTAACTGATAGGAAACAAAATTGTACCCGCGTCGAAGGAAAAAGGGCCAAGAGACACCCATTTAGCGCTGGAAGCGATGTTTGATATGATCAGCACCGCGACAAAAACAGCGGTTACTACGGTAAAAAACTTGTATTCTTTCATCAAAAATATTATATCAGACACCGGGTGACATAACTAATCGAGCTGTGGTAAGAGCGGAATCTATTGATTTTCGGGCTTCATTGTTATATTCCCCGCGAAAGCGGTGATAATCTGTCGTGGCGAGAGCTTGCCCTCGGACCTTTCCACGGTATTCAATCCGTCTTTGCGAGGATCTTTTCTCTCTCCGAAGCAATCCCCCAGCCAGAGTCGGGAGATTACTTCGTCGCCACGCTCCTCGTAACGACAATAATGAAAAGACCCTGGTGGTAAGAGAGAATTTAATATTTGAAGTTAAAAATCTTAAGTAGAGATTATAATAAAAGAAATAAAAAGGCTATCCGAGTTTTTTTATAAATGATCTGAAACGGAAACAATCTAAATCTAAAATAGTGGATAATATAGATGGAGGTTATGTGATATAATTAGCGGCAAATGATCAAAACAATGAATCTAGCCAGTGAAATAAAAAGACAGGTGCCAGGTGAACTGGTTGAATTTATGCGGCTGGCCGGCGAAATGGCGGCTGTAAAAAGCCAGAAATTATACCTGGTAGGCGGAGTCGTCAGAGATATTTTACTCGAACGGGCGAACCTGGATCTTGATTTAGTGATCGAAGGTGAGGCTATTCCGTTGGCCGAAGCTCTGGCTAAAGAAAAAAACGGCAAAGTCATCGCTCACAGCCGTTTTAATACGGCCAAGATCAGATGGGATAAATGGACCGTAGATATTGCCAGTGCCCGGGCTGAGTCCTACGAAAAACCTGGATCTTTACCCGATGTACAAATTTATTGCGACATTCAAAGCGATTTAATCCGTCGTGACTTTAGTATCAATGCTATGGCGGTTTGCCTGGACCCACCGCGTTATGGAGAGTTAATCGACCTATACAAAGGTCAGGAAGATATAGAGCGCCGCCGGATCCGGATATTGCATGATTACAGCTTTAGAGATGACGCTACGCGCATTTGGCGGGCAGTCCGCTACGAGCAGCGGTTGGACTTCAAGATTGAAAGGCATACCCTCGACTTACTTAAAAAAGACCTCGGGTATCTGGATACCATTAGCGGCGACCGCATCCGACATGAGCTCGAATTGTGTCTGGAAGAAGAAAAGCCGGAGAAGGTCCTTTTAAGGGCAGATGAGCTGGGGATACTGGCAAAAATGTGTCCCGCGATGAAAACCGACGATCTGACAGTTAAAAAAATGGTCAAGGCGCGTGGAATTATGCAGCCGTATTGCCCGCCCCAGGAGCTATACCTGGCATTCCTGATATATCGGTTAAATCCAGCGGACTTGCGGGACTTTATAACCTATCTAAAATTTCCCCGCACAATTGCTCAGACTTTACAGGAGACTCTCGAATTAAAAACTGAGCTTAAGGAACTCGCTAAACCGGAGCTGGCGCCGAGCCGGATTTATCATATCCTTCACCGTTTCACCCAAAATGCAATTCTGGCTAATCTGATCGCAAGCGAATCCTATCAGGTCAGGCGGCGTATTGAATTATATTTGAACAGATTGTGCCGCGTCCAGACCGCTTTAACCGGTGATGATTTAAAAACTCTGGGCATTGACTCCGGGCCCCGCCTTAGAGAAATTCTGGAATCTCTCCGCGAAGCCCGGCTGGATGCGAAAGCGAAAACCAGAGAAGACGAAATCAAACTGGTAAAGCAAATGAGTGAGGCTGCTAATCTATCATCTTAAACATCGTCTTTGGAGCGCCGCACACCGGGCATTTATCCGGGGCTTCACCCTCGACCGTATTCCCACATCTCTGACAAACATAAAAGGGTTTGACTGCTGTCTTTTTCCCTTCTTCAAGGTCTTTTAAAGCCTGCTGGTAAAGGCTGTGATGAATTTGCTCCACTTTATTAGCCCAGATGAAGCTCTGTCCGGCTTTATTATTTTTTTCTTTGTTAGCCTCATCAATGAATCCCGGATACATGTTCGTGAATTCATAATGCTCGCCCTCGATTGCTTCCTTCAGGTTGTCCGCTACTGACCCAATTCCGTTCATGGCATTGAGATGATTTCTGGCGTGGATTGTCTCTGCTTCCGAAGCGGCGCGGAATAATTTAGCGATCCGCGGTTGACCATCCTGATCTGCTTTCTCGGAAAAATATAAATATTTTCTACTAGCCTGACTCTCTCCGGCAAAAGCTGACTGTAAATTATCATTGGTATTAGGCATTATTAACCTCCGTCAATTTTTTTTCATATACTATTATAGCCTGATAGTCCATTATTTTTATATCATGAAAATGGAGGAGAATCTAATCCTGTGAAAACCAAAACTACCCCGGATTTAACGCCATCACCCATCGTTGAAAGGGTAAAGAATTTTTATGATGCCGGGTCTTCACATTATGTCAAAATATTTGGGGCTAATATTCACGATGGCTACTATGCCACTGGAAAAGAATCCAGGGAAGAAGCCCAGGTAGAGCTGATCAGGTTTCTGGCGAAAAAAGCCGGAATTGAAAACGGTATCCGAATTTTGGATGTCGGCTGTGGCGTAGGAGGAAGTTCTATCTGGTTAGCTAAAAACATGAGAGCAGCCACAGTAGGAATTACCATCAGCCCTGTGCAGCTCGAAATAGCACGAAGACTGGCCAGACAGCAAAAGGTAGATTCTTCTTTCTACTTGATGAATGCGGAAAACATGGAATTCAGAGACCCGTTTGATGTAATTTGGGTGGTGGCAGCCCTCACCCACTTTTCGGACCAGAAAGGTTTTTTCAAATCAGCTCAAAGATTCCTGAAAGAAAACGGAAATCTGATCATTTATGATTGGATGATAGATGATAAGATTAACAATCCAAAAAATGATCTGGATATCCAGCGCGTGACTGAAGAAATGGTCCTGGCCGGAATGTATTCGCACGATAATTATGTCCAGTGGTTGATTGAGACCGGTTACCAAATGGTTTTCGACTCGGATATTACTGACAAAACCATCCAGACCTGGGATATCAACTTTTCGCTGGTAAAACGGCCTTTGATCAGGGAATTCATCTCGGCGATCGCTCATGACGAGTTAAAAGAGATCCGGACTTTCCTGAGAGCCAGAAAGTCCATTAAAAACGCCATGCTGAAAGGCAAAGTAAAGAGCTTCGCGCTTATAGCTGAGAAGAGGTAAGCGGCTATTTGTGTTATAATTTCAACCGATGAAGGTTTCAGAACTGGGCCAGTTCGGCCTGATCGATAAAGTAGCTAAAATGATCGAGGAATCCAGGGATGGTAAGGCTGAATCCTGGAAAAATCTTCTGGCGGGGATCGGGGACGACTGCGCCGTCTGGAAGGGAATTACCTCAAACCAGCTGGCTAAAGTAGACTGTCAGGTGGAAGGCATCCACTTTAATTTGGACCTGATATCATGGGAAGACCTGGGCTGGAAATCCCTCGCGGTAAACCTCAGTGATATAGCTTCGATGGGCGGTATCCCTCAGTACGCTTTAGTATCTCTGGGAATTCCTCCGCATACGGAGGTAGAAAACGTGGTCTCTCTGTATCGGGGAATGCTTAAACTGGCAAAGCTTTCCGGTACCGCCATCGTGGGCGGCAATATGAGCGGCTCTCCGATGATTTTTGTGGATGTAAATGTCCTTGGAAAAACAGGAAATCCGGAAGGGAAATACCTTACCCGCTCGTCTGCGAAGCCTGGGGATAGAATTGCCGTAACGGGCTGGTTGGGCACTGCCGCCGCCGGCTTGAACATGCTGACCGGTAAGAAACAACTGGATGCTGCCTCAGCCGATTGCCTGAGCCAGGCTTTTGCCAGGCCGGAACCGCGATTAATGGAAGGACGGCTGCTGGTAGAGATGGGAGTGAATACCTGCATTGACATCAGCGATGGTCTGCTGGCGGACCTTGGACATGTTTGCCAGTCCAGCCGCACCGGAGCCGTGATTCAAGTAGAGCGACTTCCCATCAGAGCAGAGGTAAAAAAGGTTTTCGGTGACAGATCCTTTGAAATGGCTCTTTCTGGTGGGGAGGACTATCAATTGCTGTTCACCGCTCGACCCGGCATAATAGAAAGAGTGCGTAAAGCGGCCGCCTGTCCAGTGAATATTATTGGTGAAATCGTGGCAGAAAACACCGGTCAGGTTGTTCTGATAAATGAAGAAGGAAAACATTTAAGAGCCGATCAAACAGGGTGGGACCACTTTAAGAGCGGCGGGATAAAGTCGTAAATCAAAGTCTAACAGGTACAGACTTTAATTAAACAATTCTACATAATGAAATCTTTAAATGTAACGACTCATAGTCCGGAAGAGACTCGCGAGCTGGGAGTAAAGCTTGGTGAGTTGTCACAGCCTGGTGACATCTACCTGCTAAGCGGTAATCTTGGCGCTGGCAAGACTACCCTTACACAGGGTATAGCCTGGGGGTTGGGCAGCCAGGAATTTGCCCTTAGCCCGACCTTCGTCCTCATGAGGGAGATTAGAGGCAGGCTGCCGCTTTATCACATCGACCTCTACCGGCTCGACCGAATTGAAGAGGTGACCGATCTAGGATTAGATGATTACTTCTGTGGGCAGGGGATTTGTGTGATTGAATGGGCGGAAAAGGGTCTAGGCGCCTTGCCCGCTGATTATTTAATGATTAAAATAAATTATTTGAGTGAAAGTGATCGAAGTTTCAAGTTAATTCCTTCCGGGAAGAGATACGAAAAGCTTCTCAATCAATTGAGACCACTCATTAAGAAAGGTTAGAATGCAGCTTGCTATAGACACTTCCACGGACGTTGCCAGCCTCGCCCTATCAAAGGATCACAAAATATTAGCTGAATTAACCTGGCGCTGTGGCCAAAATCATACGGTGGAGCTTTATCCCCGTCTGGATTTTCTCCTGGACAAAGCCGGCCAGGATATTAAGTCGGCAGACTGTATTTTCGTGGCCAGAGGGCCGGGAAGCTTCAACGGCCTGCGGGTGGGAGTAAGCGCCGCCAAAGGACTGGCTTTCAGTTTGGGGATACCTATTATCGGAATCGGAACCCTGGAAGCGACCGCCTATCAGCATGCGGAAACCGGGCTACCGGTATGCGTAGTTCAAAATGCCGGAAGGGAAGAAATAGCCTCTGCCAGATATCAAAAAAGAGCGCGGAAAGGCTGGACTCAGATTGCTTCGGAGCAGTTGACCACTGTAAAAGCCCTGGTCAAAGAAATAAAAGAAAAGACCATTATCTGCGGCGAATTTGACGAGGCGACCATTTTGCAGATTAAAAAGCTCTTAAAAACCAGGGCTATTATTTCTACTCCCGCCGGTCAATTAAGGCGGGCAGCTTATCTGGCTGAGCTCGGCTGGCAGCGTCAGGCATCGGGTAGTTTTGATGACGTGGCGACGCTTCAACCGCTTTACTTGAGAAAGCCACCCATCACTGAACGCAAAAAAGCTTGAATTAGAGAGGAAAGATGAAAAATTGGCCTAAACTGGATATCACTCCTCCCAAAGAATATGATTATTGTTTTGGTTGCGGCAAAGCCAACCCCATCGGTCTTAAGCTGGAGTTCGAGTGGGACGAAGAAACCAGGACAGCCACTGCTGAATTTTCCCCGGGGGAGAACCTTCAGGGTTGGTCAGGCTACCTTCACGGGGGTATTACCGCCTGTGTACTGGATGAGGCCATGGGCTGGGTGGCAATGTTCGCCGGGACCAATAACGTGACCGCCAGAATGCAGGTCAGGTTCCGGCAGATGGTGCCCATCGGGCAAACCTATGTCATAAGCTGTACCGTTACCAAACAAACTAAACGTTTGATTGAGACTAAAGCCACTTTGAAAAATAAGCAGGGTGAGGTATTTGCTGAAGGTACTTCCACCCAGTTTATCGTGGGCGCACGAGGAACAAAAGCCGAATAATCCATGAACATCAATATGACCTCAACCGATGCAAGAAAAGCAGTATTATGGGACCTGGATGGAGTAATTGCTGACACCGGTCTCTGGCATTTTATATCCTGGCAGCAAGCCTTCAAAAAGCTGGGCAGAAGTTTCAATGAAGAGGATTTTCGGAGCATTTTTGGAAAACGTAACGATGCAATTATAGCCACGATGCTGGGAAACAATGTGCCGGAGGAAAAGATCGAAGACATCGTAGAGGATAAAGAGAAATTTTTTCGTCAAAATATAAGAAAGGACCTGAAAATTTTCCCCGGAGTTCTTAGCTTATTGAAAATTTTAAGGGAGAACAGTATTTTATCTGCCATTGCTTCCTCCACTCCTCTCGAGAATATTCATTTGATTCTGAATGAGCTCAAGATTGAAGACTATTTTCAGGCTGTTGCCTGCGGCCATGAGGTAAGCGAGGGAAAGCCCAGCCCCTTGATTTTCCTCAAAGCGGCTGAAAAACTAAAGGTGCCGCCGGGCAATTGTATCGTTATCGAAGATGCTATCGCGGGAGTGACAGCAGCCAAACGGGGTGGGATGCATTGCATAGCGGTTACCAACTCTCATCCGGCGGACCTGCTGGCAGATGCAGACCTGGTTGTGGACTCCCTGGAAAGAGTTGGCCTTGAGGAATTAAATAAATTGTTTAAAACCGAAAAAATACGTTGATAATAAAAGGAGAAAAAATGGACAGGACCCTGATACTTGTAAAACCGGATGCTATGGAAAGGAACCTTGGAGGAACAATTCTGGCGCGTCTGGAAGGAGCAGGATTAAAGATTACAGCCCTTAAAATACTGCGTGTAGACCAGGCTCTGGCTAATAAGCATTATGCGGTTCATGCCGGGAAATCCTTTTTTAAGGATTTAATCGAATATATTACTTCTTATCCGATAATCGCCGCTGTTTTCGAGGGAAAAAATGCGGTAGAAGTAGCCCGCAAGACCATGGGCGCCACAGATCCCAAAAAGGCCGAGCCGGGAACCATACGGAGAGATTTTGGGCTGGATATCCAGAGAAACTCTGTCCACGGGTCAGATTCACCGGAAAATGCAGAGATCGAGATCAATCTTTATTTCGCTAAAAATGAATTTGTTTCGCGTTAGTATTTTAGTATTATGGTACGCGGACTTTAGTACAGGCCTTTTCCCAGAGCTTCTCTAATTGATAGTAATCACGCTCAAAAGGCCCGAAAATGTGGACGATCACGTCGTTATAATCGAGGAGAATCCAGCCTGACTCGGAGGTGCCTTCTTCACGCAGAGGACGGATATTCTCTTTCTTGAGACCTTCCGTAATTGCGCCGGTAATAGCTTTTATCTGTCGATTGCTTTCTCCAGTGCAGATCACGAAGTAATCGGTAAAGCTGCAAACGTCGCGCGTATCCATGAGAACAATATCAGTAGCCTGTTTATCGCTGACAATATCTACTATTTTGTGCGCCAGATCTAATGCTTCCAGTGATAAAACTCCCGTCCTTAATATTTTAATATTATACCATAATCCAGAATCCTCGGGATTTTTATTTGCATTTATAGTCACGATAAGGTAAGATACAAAAAGTGGTTTCGGTTACGGTTACCGATACTTGGTAAAATTGCGATTCCCCGAGCATTGGATGACCCAACACGAACCCAATATTAAATAAGGAGGTCATCCAAGATGGCATTTCAAGAGAAATCGCTTACCTGTTCCGATTGCGGAAAAACGTTCCCCTTTACGGCTGAAGAGCAAGAGTTTTTTGCGTCCAAGGGCTATACCAATGAGCCCAAGCGCTGCCCGACTTGTCGGCAGAATCGCAGATCAGAGCGTTATGGCAACAGCGGCGGTGGCGGTGGCGGCATGAGCCGTGGTCCTCGCCAGATGTATCCCGCAACTTGCGCACAATGTGGCAAAGAGACAGAAGTCCCGTTTCAGCCTCGCGGCGACAAACCGGTTTACTGTCGAGATTGTTACGTCAAGAGCAAATAGTCCAGAATAAAATCTGAACAAAAAGGCCGAGGTTTTCCTCGGCCTTTTCATTTAGGCTTTTCTTCCGGAATCTTCTCATCTTCCGGTTTGCACTCATTCAAGTTGCAAAATAGAGCGTTTGAGTCACATTTTTGACATTCCATCTGAAGAGTAGTGTGCTCCACGTGGTACTGTTCCTTAACCACCCTCTCAATCTGAGATCGGATTTCAGCCGCCGCGCTGGTCGAGATATCTTCTATCATAATATGGCCATTCATCGCTCGCAACTCCGGTGAAATACTCCAGACATGGATATCATGTACATCCTTAACTCCTGGAATCTGCTTCAGGGTATTAATCATGGCCAGAATGTCCACGTCTTTCGGTGCGGCTTCAAGAATTACACGGACGCCTTCGCGGAAGATACTCCAGGCGGCGTAGAGAATGATCAGGCTTATCAAAACGCTGATGAGTGGATCGACCAGGAATTGGCCCGTAAGCAGAATGATAATACCACCCACAATCACTCCCAGGGATGCCAGTGCGTCTCCCATTGCGTGCCAGAATGCGCTACGGATATTGATGTTGCTTTTCTGCTCTCTCCGAAGCCATAAAGTGACTATAATGTTAGCGATCAGACCAACCAGGGCAAAGATCATCATCAATACGCTGTTAACTTCAGGAGGTTGCTGGAAACGACGATAAGCTTCGTAAAGCACTACGGCGGCGATGATAAAAATGGTCAGGGCGTTAACAATAGCGACAATGACTCCAATCCTGTGATAGCCGAAGGTCATGCGGCTATTGGAAGGTCTCATCGCCTGTCTGACCCCGTACCAGGAAAGTCCGAGCGCGATCACATCTGCAAAGACATGTCCGGCATCGCTCAGTAACGCCAGGCTATTGGAAATCAGCCCGCCAATCACTTCAGCTACCAGTATGGTCACACTGAGGAGAATGGCATATTTTAATTTTTTCCCTGTTGCCAGGTGCTGATCATGATTATGACTCATATATTTTCCACGCCGGTTAAAAATTCATCTTCGATAACCATTCAGGGTTTAACTTATGTACAACGGTTATTAAATAACTTTCAACCTTCAAATTCAATGTACTACAGACTTTATTTAACATCAACACCCACCCGGAATTAGTTCTTCACCATTGTGGTTGGAATAGTTTCTCTGGCAGACCCGTGTAGAATAGGTTTATTATATCTTTTAAATGGAATGTGGAGGGATGGCTTGCTAATCGGGGCAACCTAGGCCCATTGGAATATCAAAGTAACTTCAGGTCGATATCAGTCCTGCCGTCAAGCGGATTCCTTTTCAGGGCTGAATCAGGACTTCATCCCTATCCCAGGTAAAATGTACGGAGAGACCTTCGCTCTTAGAAATACTCTCCACATACTCGAAAACATCTCTCCCCCGGGGATCCTGGCGAGTAACAATTTCCGGCTCAGCTCTCTTATTCACAAAACAGGGGATATAAGACACCTGATTAATCCTGCCTTCTTCAATAACAGCTTTGACGATAAGAGTATGCTTAGCTTCAGGGTGACAGGGATAGGTTGGGTACTCCGGATCAGGGGTAAATCCATATAATTTGCTCATGCCTTTCAAAGCTTCAAAGGGAGTCTTACCAATTACCGTTCCCGGTCCCAGTTCAATGGCAAAATTACCGGTAGAGTAAAATATTACCTTACCTTTGTACATCTCGATGCCTTTAAGCATATGAGCGTGAGTGCCCAGTATTAAATCAGCCCCAGCATCCACAGCAGCATGGCCAACATCAAAACAATACAGAGGAATAACCCGAGGAATGAAATGCTGCCCCCAATGATAAGAAACCACCAGCACATCTACCTGCGTTCTCAGCTTCTTAATATCGTCGATCATGGCGGTTAAATCACCGGGATAGGGAACGGTGATTATCCGGGGAGGCGTCCCTGGCTGGGGATCCACCTGACGATAAAGCGTATATGACCTTACTGGAGCATAACCTGGTTTATTATCGCCGGCCTCGTAACCCTCGGGACCAACACAACCATAGGCCAAAAAACCGATCCTGGTTCCTTTGCGTTCCAGAACCACCGGCTGACGGGCTTCGGATAGATTTTTCCCTACACCCACACAGGGAAGTCCGGACTTCCTGACCCGGACGATAGAATCTAATAATGCCTCTTCACCGCAATCAAGGGTATGATTATTGGCCAGAGATATGACATCAATACCGGCGTTTATCAGGGCGGGAATATTCCTGGGGTCCGAATAGCTGGTAATCTCCTTCATACGACGCGCCTTATCAGAATAAACCTGCTCACAGTTGGCGAACGTAATATCTCCGGAGCGCAACAGACCAGCAACATACTGAAAAATGGTGTCCGGCTCAAGCCGATCAATAAGGATATCACCGACTCCCAAAAAAATTACAGGGTCCTTATTCATAAAGGTCTCCTTGAACAATCCAGTCTTAGAATGTTTTGCCAGGTCAAACTACCGGTCATCTATATTTAACCTCATCAGTGGCCCCATCCGGTTCAACGGTCGATCCAATAAAATCCAGCATCTTATACTGTAGACCAGCCTGGATACAGACCATAAGAGAAGTCCAACTTTTGTAACGCCTAATTATAGTGTCGCTATTTTATGAAGTCAATCGTCATTTTAATTAATACCTCAACATACCTTAATATGGATGACGATAACGTAAAGGCGACGTCAAGAGACCCGACCAGCCCCTATCAGGTTTTTAATGTCGTCCAGACCTTCTTGCTGGAGATAGGACTGGATTCCTTCCAGAATCACGATGGGGGCACGGGGATTAATGAGATTGGCAGTCCCTATCTGCACTGCGCTGGCTCCCGCGAGGAAAAATTCAATGGCATCATTGGCAGTCATAATACCTCCGGACCCGATGAGGGGTACGTCTTTAATTACACCCGCTACTTCGTAAACCATCCGGAGAGCGACCGGTTTAACGGCTGGACCGGACAAGCCACCGGTGACATTTCCCAGGACCGGCCGCCGGGATTTGATATCGATCGCCATTCCTTTAATCGTATTAATCAGGATAATTGCATCCGCTCCGGCATTTGCCACAGCCAGAGCGATGCTGATCACATCAGAAGTATTAGGCGTTAGTTTAACCCAAACCGGGAGAGATGTCTCTTTTCTAACAGCATCCGTAACCCGGGCGGCAGAAGTGGGATCGGAACCGAACTCGACACAACCGGCTTTGACATTAGGGCAGCTGATATTCACTTCCAGCCCATGAATGCCGGGGACGCCTTCCAGTTTACGGGCGATGGAAGCATAATCTTCAATGGAATTCCCGGCAATATTGACAACAACCGGCACTTTCCATTTTGCCCAGATGGGAGCTTTCTCTTTAATCAGGGCTTCAACTCCAATGTTCTGTAAGCCGATGGAGTTCAAAATGCCACCCGAGGTCTCAGCTATCCGGGGTTGGGGATTCCCCTGTCTAGAATCGAGGGTAGTCCCTTTACAAACTACTGCCCCAAGGCTCTGGATGTCAAAAAGATGCTCATACTCAGTCCCGTAGCCAAAAGTGCCGGAAGCGGTCATGACCGGATTCTTTAAAAGAAATCCCGTTTTACTTTTTGGCGCCAGTTGAACCGAAAGGTCCATGGATTTCTCCTTATGTCAGCCTAATTATATTCCCCGTATTGTTGAAGATAAAGTCATCTCCGTAAGTTTGAGCCAGCAATAACGTCGCCCGCATTCCGGTACAATGGGATACTCCCAGTTTTTTAACTCCCATTTCATTCAGGGAGGAGATCGTTTGCCAGATTTGCTCATCGGCTGCGTCTACGAGATGACTGCCTCCAAGGACCATCTGAATTTTATTTATCCCCGCAACTTTTCTGGCCTGGTTAAGAGTATTGATAATACCCCGGTGAGCGCAACCTAAAATCACGATCAAGCCGGATAGAGATTTGACCAGGAGTGCGAGGTCGTCCAGCAGCGGATCCGGCTTCCAGCCTTCTTCGGTTTTGACAAAAAGATGGGAGTCTATTTTTTCAAAGTCAACTGTCATGGGGATTTCTCCCGTAGTCATGATGCTGTCAGTCAGGCTAACAGGATTACGGCTGAATGTGAACCTCGCTCCCAGACTTTCCAGAAGTTGCCTCTGGTAAGGCATACCAATATACCGGTCCGGCTTGTTTTCTCTGCGGTTGTATTTGATAGCAAAAATATCCGGATGAGCGATAATTTCTACCTCGTGTTTCATTTTGCCAAGAAGCATCGGTAGCCCCCCGGTATGATCAAAATGACCGTGACTAAGGACAATTTTATTGATTTTCCGGAGGTCAACGCCCAGGAGATCGATATTCTGGGCGATGGAGATGCTGGCCCCGGCATCCAGCAGAACTCCAGTTTCACCAGTTTCTATAAGAATACTCAATCCCCACTCGGATAAAACATCCGGTCGTCCGGCAGTATTTTCACTCAGTGTCGTAATGCGTATATCCATAATAAAGCCTCTTTAGTTTCTGTTATTTACCTGAATGCTCAGGTTTCAATTCATTTTATTTGCAGATTAATGAATTATATGATATAGATTAATTAGGAGCAAGATTAAGGCTAAAACGTATATCGGGTAAGCTAAACTGAAAATATGAATTCCTCTCTCCTTCTTGGCAAGGAGAGATTTCTTTATTAAAGGGTCTTTGAGTCGCGGATGATTCTGAGCAAACGTACACTTACATTTACTCTCGGAATAAAACTTGTTTTCTATTGTTGAAGAATCAGTCGAAAATTAGTGGTGTAAGCGACAGTCAAATAAGATCATAGTTGCTAAAAGTATTAATTTGTGTTAAATTTGCGCCAATGATATGTCTCGGTACTTCAGGTTTTAGTTATAAGGACTGGGTGGGAGTTTTCTATCCGGCGGGTATGCCTCAGCGGGAATGGTTATCCTTCTATTCCCGCGAGTTTAATACCTGTGAGATAAATTCGACTTACTATGCATTGCCCAGCCGGGCTGCCCTGGAGTCTATGGTATCAAAAACCGGTGAAGGATTTTTGTTTGTGTTAAAGGCAAATCAGGAAATGACGCATCAGCGTGAAGGTAGCGAAAAAATTTGTGAGGCTTTCCGCCAGATACTTGAGCCGATTGTGAAAGCTGGCAAACTCGGATGTGTTCTGGCGCAATTCCCTTATAGCTTCGATTTTAACCACAACAATTGGGAATACCTGTTCAAGCTCAAAAAGAATTTGGAAGGATTTCCGCTGGTAGTGGAATTTCGCAATGCTCGATGGTTAAAGGTCGAAGTATTTCAATGGCTGCGTCAGCAGAATATCGGTTTTTGTTGTGTAGACGAGCCTCAGTTGCCCAACCTCCTGCCTCCCATCGCTGAGGCCACCGGTAAAATCGGATATGTGCGTTTTCATGGCAGGAACAAGGAAAAATGGTGGCAGCACAAAGAGGCTTATGAGCGCTATGACTATACTTATAATTCCGAAGAGCTAAGTGAATGGTTACCCAAGATCAAGAAGCTTGCCAGCGCAACAGAGAAGACCTTTGTTTTCGCCAATAATCACTGGCGCAGCCAGTCTATCAACACGATCCGTCAATTGCGGATGATGTTGGACTGACCGGATATTCTCTTTCTGAATTTTCTTTTTTTCATTAATTTGAAAGCCTTAATATAACGATATAACTGGCCAAGAGAAAAGTAGCGGAGGTACAAGAAGTGGCTACAACCAAGTCCAATCAAATTCGGACCAGATTGGAGATGGAGCGGAATCGTATTCAGGAGGAATTGGGCCAGCTTGTGGCTACCGGTTCTCACCCGATGGATGAACGCCGGGAGGGAAGTCCATTCGGAAAAAGAGAAGAAGAAGCCAACGAATCCATGGAGCTGGAGAAACGATTAGTACTGGAGAACAGATTAAAAAGCCTTTTGGGAGAGGTTGAGAGAGCTCTGCAAAAAGTGGATGCTGGTACATATGGGGTTTGTGATGTCTGTAACCTGGCCATTGATCCAGCTCGCCTGGAGGCTTTGCCTCAGGCTATCCTTTGCTTAAGTTGTCGACAGAAAATGAAAAATGCAAAAATACAATCTTCCTCAGGTTAAATGGAATTTCATATTCGGAGCTATTGCATTATTCGTAGTAGCTGTCGATCAACTGAGTAAATGGTGGATACAGAGCAACTTATATCCGGGGCAATCTGTACCAGAAAACGGATTCTTTCGCCTGATCTATGCCCAAAATACAGGAGCTGCATTCAGTATCTTTTACGGTAATAACGGGATTCTCGCAATCATTGCCACTTTGGGGGCTATCTTAATTCTGGTCTTTGTTTTGATTTATCAGCGCCGTTTTAGTTTTTTAGATACTCGCATAAATAAAATTGCTCTGGGTTTCATTTTAGGCGGAACCCTCGGCAATTTGATAGACCGATATAGCTTACACTATGTCAGGGATTTTATCGGCGTCGGCCCCTGGCCAATCTTTAATGCGGCTGATTCATCTACCGTTTGTGGAGTGATTATCTTCGCCATCTCGCTCCTTTTCCTGAGCCGCGGCTCTATTCCCAAATAGCCATGAGCACACCAAAAAAAATATATCAATTTACCGTCTTGCAAACGGGTATTCGCGCAGACAAATATGTCAGTGAAAATTGTCCCGATCTTTCCCGCACTCAGGCCCAGAAACTCATTGAAGACAATCACATCACAGTCAATGGAAAAGTGATTAAACCCAGCCTCAAATTGCAGTCTGGCGATATTGTTGATATTGAGATCCCCGCTCCGGCGCCGAGCACCCTCACCCCCGAACCTATTCCTCTGAAAATTATCTACGAAGACCAGGACCTGATGGTTGTGGACAAACCTGCTGGGTTGACCGTTCATCCAGCTCCCGGGCACTATAACCATACCCTGGCCAATGCCATTCTGGCATATTTCCCCGAAATAGATTCCGGTGAGACCAATAGACCGGGCATTGTACACCGCCTGGACAAGGATACCTCAGGGCTGATTATTATAGCCAAGAATAATGCTGCCCACACGAAGCTAGCCGGACAGTTTAAGAGCCGTTCGATTAAAAAGGTCTATGTCGCTTTGGTACAGGGTCACCTCACGCCCCGGGAAGGAATTATCGAAGCAAAGATCGGTCGAGACCCGCGCAACCGCAAGCGTATGGCGGTAACGGAGAGAGGGCGGGAAGCCCGTACAGAGTACCAGGTTATTAAATATTTGAACAACTATTCATTATTGGAGATCAGGCCGAAGACCGGGCGAACCCACCAGATCAGGGTCCATCTGGCGGCAATTGGGTTTCCTATTGTCGGAGATACAGTTTATGGAGCAAAGTCAGCTTATGTATCCCGGCAATTTCTGCATGCTTGCAAACTGAGTTTTAAACTTCCCTTCAGTGGAGAATACCGCGAATTTGTATCTGAAATGCCACCGGACCTGCTCAAGGCGCTTAGCGATATAGCTTAGAATGTCAGGAAGCTCTATAATAGAGGAAATACTGTAGGAATAGCATGGAATTTGCTTAGTCAGACTAGGGGTTTCCGGCTAACCCGGTATAAAGAAGTCGAGCTTGTTCCTGAATCATTCATGTTAAGGTATATCATGAGCATCCAGAGCAGAGAATTATGTCCAGGTTGTATAGATCTAATCGGGGTAATTGAGGAAAAAAATCTAATTCGCGAAGACGAAATTTGCATGGTGGAAAGGACTATCCGCTACTGTGAAATCTGCCACCACGAACTATCAAACACTGTTACCCTGAAATTCAAGCATAGAATGGGGTAGAATTAGTATTACAATATTTAGGATGGGCTCTTAGATGGACAGACCTGTTCGTGTACGTTATGCTCCCAGTCCCACAGGATTTCCCCATGTCGGCAATATACGCACGGCTTTGTTCAACTGGCTTTTCGCCAGACACGCCGGCGGTAAATTTATTGTCCGGATCGAGGACACAGACATCGCTCGCACCGTTCCGGGAGCGATCGAAGCTATCATGGACAGTCTGCGGTGGATTGGATTGGACTGGGACGAGGGTCCTGAAGTGGGTGGGCCCTGCGGCCCCTATATGCAATCGCAGCGTTTGCCTATTTATCAAAAATTCGCTGAAAAACTAATTGAAGACGGCTTCGCTTACCGGTGTTATTGTACTCCGGACCGCCTGGATGCGATGCGGGCAGCCCAAACCGCCAGCAAGCAGCCGTTGGGTTATGATCGCCGTTGCCGTGAATTGAGCACGGAGGAAAGAAAAAAGCTGGAGGCTTCCGGCTCTCCCTCGGTTATACGTTTTAAGACCCCTCTCGATGGCCGGACAATTTTCCAGGATATACTTCGCGGAGAGGTCGCCTTTGAAAACAGCACTATCGACGATTACGTACTGTTAAAAACGGATGGTTTCCCGGTTTACCATCTGGCTAATGTGATTGATGACCATCTGATGGAGATTTCGCATGTCTTGAGAGCAGAGGAATGGCTCTCCAGTACGCCTAAACACATTATGCTTTACGCGGCTTTGAAATTTGAGCCGCCGCAGTTCGCCCACTTGCCACTCATTCTGGGACCTGACCGCAGTAAGCTCAGCAAGCGGCACGGAGCTGCTACTCTGACCGAATACCGCGACCAGGGTTATCTTCCGGAGACCATGTTCAACTTCCTGGCGCTGCTGGGCTGGTCGCTGGATGAGAAAACTGAACTTTTTACCCGCGAAGAGTTAATTAAGGATTTCTCCATAGAACGGGTTTCCCGCACAGCCGCTATCTTCAACAGGGAAAAACTGGATTGGATGAACGGCATGTACATCCGCACTTTGTCGGTTGACGATTTGACAGTCAGGGTCCTCCCCTTCATGGAAAAGTATTTACCGCCTGATATCAAGCGGCCACTGGATATCAACTACGTACGGCAAATTGTGCCCCTGATAAGGGAGAGGATTATCACCCTGAAAGATGCGGCTGCCTATGCGAGTTTCTTTTTTGAAGATAACCTGGAATATAATGCTGCGATGCTTATAGGTAAGAAAATGACACTGGAAACCACGATCATGGCTTTAAAAGGCGCGGAGGAAAAACTCTCCTCGCTGGAAAGCTTTAACCAGGCTGTATTGGAAGATACCCTCCGCCCTCTTGCCGATGATCTCGGGATAAAAACGGGACAGCTTTTCAATCCTCTGAGGGTAGCCACTACCGCTCGTGAGGCCGCGCCTCCTCTTTTTGAAACGATGGCGGTTTTAGGCAAGGAAAGATGCCTGAAAAGAATCAGGGATGCTCTGGCAAAACTCGCAGGAAACTAATGTTGACAGGATAGAAATGAATATTATATAGAAGGAAAATGATATGAACGAGACTAACTCAACAGCATCCGGTGATTTTATACGGGATATTGTTCGCCAGGATATCTTGAACAACAAAAACGGCGGACGGGTGCAGACTCGTTTTCCGCCAGAGCCTAATGGCTATTTACACATCGGGCACGCCAGGGCTATCTGGATTGATTTCGGTATCGCTGCGGAGTTCGGAGGTAAGTGTAACCTGCGTTTTGATGATACCAATCCGGTTAAGGAAGAACAGGAATTCATTGATGCCATTATGCGGGACGTCCGTTGGCTGGGATATGACTGGGACGACCGCTTATACTACGCTTCGAGCTACTTCGAGCAAATGTATCAATATGCATTGCAGCTTATAGAGGCCAGCAAGGCCTATGTTGACGATTCAACTGCAGATCAGATCCGAGAATACCGCGGCACGCTGACCGAACCTGGTAAACTCAGCCCCTTCCGTGATCGCACGGTGGCGGAAAACCTCGATTTATTCAAGCGCATGAGAGCCGGGGAATTTCCGGATGGCTCACGGGTTTTACGGGCAAAAATCGATATGGCTTCCCCTAATATTAACCTGCGTGATCCGATCATGTACCGCATCCTGCATGCTACCCACCCACATACCGGGGATAAATGGTGTATCTATCCCATGTATGACTGGGCTCATGGCCTTGAGGATTCCATCGAGGGTGTGACCCATTCTCTTTGCTCGCTGGAATTCGAAGATCACCGTCCGCTCTATGACTGGTTCCTGGATGCACTGGGCATCTTTCATCCGCAGCAAATCGAGTTCGCCAGGCTTAATTTTACCTATACCGTCATGAGCAAACGTTTGTTTAATCGGATGATACAGGAAGGTATTGTGCGTGGATTCGATGATCCGCGGTTACCGACCCTGTCTGGAGTACGCCGGCGCGGTTATCCCCCGGAGGCCCTTATAGCCACATGTAAGATGTTAGGTGTAGCCAAGACTAACAGTACCGCTGATTTAGCTATGCTGGAACATTGTGTCCGAGATGAGTTGAATAAAAATGCCCAGAGGGTAATGGGAGTTCTCCGTCCGTTGCGCCTGGTAATTGACAACTATCCTGAAGATCACGTGGAAGAGTTCCAGGCGATAAATAATCCGGAGGATCCTTCCGCCGGAACACGTAAAGTGCCTTTTTCCAGGGTACTCTATATCGAACAGGAAGATTTTCGCGAAGAACCACCTCCCAAGTACTTCCGCCTATCACCTGGCCATGAGGTAAGGCTCAGGTCTGCCTATTTGATTACCTGTGTCGGGGTAAAAAAAGATCCAAAAACCGGCGAAGTGATCGAGGTGCATTGTACGTATGACCCGGCTACCCGCGGCGGCAATACCCCTGACGGCCGTAAGGTTAAGTCCACCATCCACTGGGTTTCTGCCGCGCATGCACTTGAAGCTGAAATACGTTTGTATGAAAACCTCTTCACCAAAGAAGACCCTAACGATGTGGAAGAAGGGGCTGACTTCATGTCAAATATCAATCATAATTCGCTCGAAGTATTGACCTCTTGCCGGATAGAACCTTTTCTCGCCGGAGCTGCCCCGGGCAGCCGGTTTCAATTTGAAAGGGTAGGCTATTTCTGCGTTGATCCTGACGCCACTCCGGAAAAACTCGTCTTTAACCGCACGGTATCTTTACGGGATGATTGGGGTAAGATTCAAAAGCAGCAGAAATAAGGCTATACACCATGCCGGTTTTATAACTTTTAAAGAGTTTAAAAAACAACCTCGCCGGTCACCGCGTTTTAACCTGACCGGTACCAGTGATGTTATTGCAAGGAAGCCCCGGGAGCAACAGATCAACTGGTGTATGAATCTAGACTGGATAATTTAAATCATATGCCAAAATAAAGCGAAAATAGGTGAGGCAGGATGGGACAGGGCCAGCATCTGGATATAGGCAGAGCTGTAGGCAACTTTCTGAAGAATTTCGAAAGTTTGTCCCGATTGCCTTTGATCACGGATGCTGAAATGGACCATCTTTTCGGAGAAGAAGTAAATTCATCTATTACTGAACTGGAGTTTCTTAACCAGAAAGAGCAGCTCTGCCGAGAGTGTACGAACCGGTGTTGCCAATTAGTACATTGCGAATTTTATTCGTATAAATTCAGCCGCTGTCCTATCTATGATTTTCGTCCGCTGCTTTGCCGGATGCATTATTGCTATAATTTTCCTTCGGAATACCGTGATTTAGTTAAAGATCTGGGCGATATTTTTTTAGATAGCCTGATTTCGATCGAGCGCCCGGGTAACAGGAATGCCAGGCTTTTCGACTGCCCCTCTTTTAAAAGTTGCGCTCCTGAATTGACGAAAAAGGTTACATCTTTAATTAAATTATTTGAAGCAGGCTCAGCGGATGAAGCCTCCGTACTGCAAAGTATCCGGGAGATAATTTAGTTGAGCATGCTTTCCTCATACCGGGTTCTGGACCTGACAGATGAAAAAGGAATGTTCTGCGCCAGGCTGCTGGCTGATATGGGAGCCGAAGTGCTTCGCATCCAGAAACCAGGTGAAAAAGTCCTGCGAATTCAAGCCAACTCCGGAAAGCGAAGCATCAGTCTTAATATCGAAATGGAAGAGGGGCTCGACCTTCTCAAACGTCTGATGAAGGATACCGATATTCTGGTGGAAAGTTTCCCTCCAGGGTATCTGGATTCAATGGGTATCGGATACCGTCAACTCAATCTGAGGTTTCCCCATCTGACAATGGCTTCCATAACTGATTTTGGGCAGGGAGGCCCTTATCGAGACTTCAAATCTTCAAATCTGGTAAACACTGCTCTTGGAGGGCAGGCTTTTGTCTGCGGTAAACCGGGTAAACCGCCTTTGAAACCCTTTGGGTTGCAGTCCTTCTTGACGGCCGGACTTTTTGCCGCCAACGGCATTCTGCTGTCCCTCTGGCAAAGGCAATCTACGGGTAAAGGCCAGTTTATCGATATTTCAATCCAGGAGTGTTTGGCGGCCAGTTTAGACCACGTGCTGGTGCGCTATTTCTATGAGGGCGTGATAGCCCAAAGAAGAGGAAGCCTTTACTGGAACAATGCTTTCCGTATCTTCCCCTGCCGGGATGGCCATATATTATTGTCGCTGTTATATCAATGGGAAACTCTCATAGAATGGCTTGATTCTGAAAATATGGCGGATGATTTAAAGGATCCAAAGTACCAGCTAGAGTCTGAGCGACAAAGAGATATCAACCATATCGTTTCCGTGTTAGAAAAATGGACACAAACCCATCTAGTAAACGAATTATTGGAAACTGGTCAGCTAATGCACTTTCCCTGGGCAAATGTGGCGGCTATTCATGATATCCTGGAGAACCCTCAGTTAATAGACCGCGATTTCTTTGTTGAAGGAGCTGATCCGGATTCAGGTAAGAAATATAAGATGCCGGGCGTTCCTGTAAAGATGAGCAGATCTCCCTGGCAGGTCAATCCGAATATACCTCAAACCGGGGAATATAACAGGGAGATTTTCAGTAATAGATTGGGACTTAAGGCAGATGAGATAGAAATGCTCCTCCAGAAAGGAGTCATCTAGGCTCATAAAAGAGAAAGAGCCCTTCTTGCGAAGGACTCTCATCTCTAACTGGTAGCTTTAACCAGCAGAGGCTAATCATAACCGGACGCTCCGTAAGGATTAGCCCCATAGGAGCCAAAATTAGGGTAGATTCGCAGGAACGGTAATCCTGGACTTATACAGGATACTCATGGTTCTATAGGCATTAATCCGCCCGCAACCTATCCCTGAGACTCCGACATCATCGCAACCCTTTAATATCGCATCGAAGATCTCATCATTACGCTTGCCGTCATCGTTGTTATCTTTAGCCATCGTAAAAGCAAGGCCAGCCAGCCCCGCCACGTAGGGTGAAGCCATGGAAGTACCCCCCATTGTTTCGTAGCTATTCCCCGGCATCGTCGAGAAGCTGCAACCAGGGGCAGCTACACTGACCCAGCTGCCGAAATCCGAAAAAGAATAGCGGCAGTCATTCTGGTCAGTCGCTGCTACTGCAATACACCGGTTATAATAAGCCGGATAGTAGGGTTTCGAATTGCCGTTGTTTCCTGATGCGGCTACAATGACAACTCCTTTAGACCACGCATAATCGACGGCTTCTTGCATATCTTTTGAATCTATATCACCTCCCATGCTGAGATTGATTACGTTAGCCCCGTTATCGGCTGCCCAGATGATGCCCCGGATGATCCAGGCATATGATCCTCCTCCGTTATCACCGAGAACTTTAACGTTCATCAAGCTGACATTGTAGCCCATACCGGCGATGCCGAGTTTGTTATTGGTCTCAGCCGCCGCAATCCCGGCCACAAAAGTACCGTGGCCATATTTATCTTCTGTAGTGTTGCTTTCTGTAAAATTTTTGTTCACGGTTATTTTCGAAGCCAGCTCAGGGTGGGAAGAATCGATGCCGCTGTCGAGGATAGCAATCTTGATAACGCTGGAACCGTGGCTCAAATTCCAGGCCTGTGAGGCTTGAACTTTAGCCAGGCCCCATTGTTTACCGTAATTAACGTCGTCAGGGACTTCAGCGGCTTTGGCAGCATAACCCTTATTTCTAATTTCTACGTTCTCAAGGATCTCTGTTTTGATGCGAGCAAGGTCATTTATTGTGGGGTTCACGGCTTCCGGGCAGGCCTGTGTTTTCTCTGAACAGTTTTCAGGCTTCGCCGATGTATTTATACAATCTGCCGATATTGGAATTGATGCAATCATAGAACTGAAAAGGGTGACAAGCAAAAGCGCTGATAATTGACTCATTTCGTCTTACTCCAATACTCTGGAGATTACGTAGAAAATCCACCGTTACTCGTTACTGCTGTGTAAATACTTAGATACGGTAGTAAACAAGCATAAATATTGCCGAATATTTTAGTAGCTAACTGCTTAGCCTGTCAAGATCAGTCTAGCCTGATTTTCGGGTATAATAACTTGAATTAGTCTCATCTAAGCTTGAAATGATTGAGAAATTGAATGTTAAGACCATTTATTCAAGCTTTACCTGAAAAGCAGGTATAATATATTTTCGTGGAGGTAGAAAAATGGACATTAAATTTAAAGAGGAATTTATCCGACTCTGGAAAAAATATTTTAATAACGCTGAACTACCTTTGGCCTTCTATTACACGGATGTGGAAAGCCCTGAGGAAAAGGGAAAACCAGGCTCAACTTCCAGATGTGTGGTCGGGGCACTGGTCAAGGTTAGACAGGGCGGCGTTATAAGATACAACTCGGAATCGGTTGGCTGCTTCGGCGGGAAAAGGTACCTGGGTTTTTCTGATAACCTTTCTCCAGATTTTATTCATTTTATATCCTGTGGCATACCTGGAAAAGTAGAAGGAGAACGCTACAAGAAAACTCCCGAGTTGGTGACTGAGCTATTACAGAACTGGCCTAAATTCAAAGCCCCGGCCAAATATATTGTATTTAAGCGCTGGGACAAACTGGAGGAGGATGATAATCCCCAGGTAGTAATATTTTTCGCTACGCCGGACGTGCTGGCTGGTCTTTATACCCTGGCAAACTTTGATACGGGGGATATCAACGCGGTGGTAGCGCCAATGGGCTCAGGTTGCTCATCCATCGTACAGAATCCGTTCCTGGAGAAAGACCGGCCGAATCCCCATGCCGTTATCGGGATGTTCGATATCTCCGCCAGACCGTTCGTCTCCGCGAATGAAATGACATTCTCTGCGCCTCTTGGCAAATTCAAACGGATGGTAGAGAACATGGAGGAAAGTTTCCTGATTACTAATTCCTGGAAGACGATTCAGAAAAGGATTAATTAGCGGTATCCCGGGAAGAAGATCCCGGCAAAAACCTGCTTCTTAGCTGGCCGCAGCCAGCTTCAATGTCTGTGCCTTTGGAAATACGGATGGTATTGAAGATTCCACCGGAGAAAAGTTGCTTTTGAAAAAACATGGCCTGTTCCAAAGTGGATGAGCGGTACTCCTGACAGGCAGTAGGATTACCGACAATAATATTTACCGCGCAATTAAGACCTTTCAACAGGGCAGCCAGCTCACGAGCATCTTCTGGAGAATCATTCACCCCGGTGAAAAGAGCATATTCAAACGTGATGCGGCGACCGGTCTTTTCAAAGTATTCCTGACAGGCCGGGATTAGCTGTACCAGGGGGTATTTTTGGTTGATGGGCATAAGACGGTCCCTGAGCTTGTCATTTGCCGCATGCAGTGAAATTGCCAGTTCCAGATGCAGGGGCTCCGCAGCAAGGCGCTTAATCTGTGGTACCAGACCGGCAGTCGATAAAGTAATCTGGCGGGCGCCCAGCTCCAGTCCCTTTCTTGAGTTGAGGATGATAATAGCCTGACGGACATTTTCATAATTAGCCAGGGGTTCTCCCATTCCCATAAAGACAACGTTGGTGATCGCCTTACGTGACAACTCCCGGTCAGCAGTAGGAACGTGGTTTTTAATGAAGCGAATAAAATACAGGACCTGTTCGATTATTTCTGCCGGGCGAAGGTTACGTTCGAAACCCTGCTGCCCGGTAGCGCAAAAATAACATCCCACAGGGCATCCTACCTGGGTCGAAATGCAGACTGTCCGCCTTTCTCTCCGGGATTCGTTTTGTTCATAAAACATTAAAGTGGACTCGATCGTCTTTCCATCATCCAGCTTGAAAAGAATTTTCCGAGTTTGCTCATCTGATGAGACTCTTTCTTCCACAGGACTCAGGGTAAATAATACCGTTTCATCCGCCAGTTTCTGGCGAAAAGCCTCTGGCAAATCGCTCATTTCCTCGTAGGTGGAGGCTGATTTTTTAAAAATCCAGTTTATCAGCTGGTCGGTGCGGTAAGCTTTTTGACCCCAGGACATGATCAGATCCTTGAGAGCATCATAAGAAAGGTCTAAAATTTTAATTTTTAATTGTTCCATATTATGTTACCCCGAAGGAAAATCATCGATCAGGAAGTGATCGTGACCCAAATCCAGGCGATGAGAACACCCACCACCGCGCCAATGATAACCTGGAACGGGGTATGGCCGACAAACTCACGGAAATCTTTTTGCGTGTCTCCGGAAAACTTGAAGCTGAACTCTTTAACAATGCGGTTCAGCACGGCTGAATGCTGGCCAACCGATTGTCTGACGCCTGCGGCATCATACATGACGACAGCTGCCAGGACCACCGCGATGCTGAAATAGACGGTGCCTATGCCCATGATCATGGCAATTGAGGTAGCCAGAGAACAAACGGAGGAAGAGTGAGAGCTGGGCATACCTCCGGAGTTGATAAGATAACTCCAGGCGATGCGCCTTTCCTGGATCAGGATAACGATCACCTTGAGGACCTGGGTAATGGCCCAGGTACAGATTGCTATGATCAATATTCGGTTATTGACGAAATCAGTCCACATATTTAAGCGCTATTAAAAATTAATGCTATGTCTTTTTCGCCACTGGTTCAGAGAGAGGACCACTTCATCGTCGCTGATATCTCGCCAATTACGGTAAAAATCTGCTAAATAATACCTCGGCATCGTGGCGATAGCGCAAGCAATGACCCTATCGGCGATTTTTACCACGCGATCATATCCCCGGGTTGAAGAGATGGGTACTGCTACTATTATTTCCTTTGGCCGCCGGTGTTTTAATGATTCTACTGCGACAGCCATGGTAATTCCGGAAGCCAGTCCATCATCCACGATGATCACTACTTTCCCGGTTAGCCGAGGAGCTGGTTTTTCCCCCTTATATTTCAGGGATCTCTGTTTTACATTAGCTTTGATCTGGGATATTTCATAATCGATCTGTTCTGGTCGGATACCATCTTTCAGGACCACATCTTCGTTGAGGACCGAAGTCCCGTCATCTGCCACCGCTCCAAGCCCTCCCTCGGGGTTCATCGGCATGGCAAGTTTGCGACAGACCACAATATCAAGGTCAGCCTGCAATGTGTCCGCAATTTCCATGGCGAGGGGAACGCCCCCATTAGGAATCCCAAAGACGACTGTTTTCTGGTTGACATAACTAGCCAATTCGCCAGCCAGTTTTCTTCCGGCGTCCCGGCGATTTTCAAAAAGAATTTTGGACGATGTTAATTGTTCCGTAATAATCCTCCTATGAACCCGTTCTATTTTAAACCCATCCGGGCCAAGATACAAAAATTGATCTTATTATGCAAATACTTGCTTGCGCACTACCAAAAAATGTGGAATTCTCCGCTTCAAAGCAAAGGCTGAAACTATGGCGATTTAAAGACATAGACTTTATTAGGGGTTATAATGGTATTATTGGTTCGGGGGGTATAATGTTCAGGTTCCGTTTATTAAGCTGGATATTAGCATCGGTTTCTCTCATCATTGCTTCAGCCTGTGCCACCCAACCGGCAACTCTAACCACATCCCCAACGTCCTCAATCCCACCCAAATTGGCTTCGGTCCGACTGGTGGGGACGATCGGGCCGCTCTCTATTCCGCTGGCTTATATGCAGCAAAATAATAGTTTGGCGTCCATTGCACAAAAAACAGACCTGGAAATCTGGTCGACTCCTACCCAGCTTCAAGCAATCATTACTGGAAGTCAGGGAGATTTCGTTTCATTGCCCACCAATTCGGCCGCTACTTTCTATAATAAGGGTGTATCCCTCAGACTGCTGGATAGTTCAATCTGGAATATTCTGTACCTGGTTACACCTGATATTAATATAAAGTCGATAACCGATTTAAAAGGTAAAACCGTGGTCGTACCCTATCAGGGCGCCATTCCGGATGCCATGTTTCAGTTTATTTGCGAAAAACAGGGGATAAAACCGGGTACTGACTTGCAGATATTCTATGCTCCGGACCCGGTCCAGGCATCACAATTGTTATTGACCGGTCAGCAGCAGTATGTCTTGCTTTCAGAGCCTTCCGTAACCTCTGTTATCCTTTCGGGGCAAAAAAACGGCAAGACGTTTTTCCGGGCTGTTAATATGGAAAACGAGTGGCAGAAAGCTACCGGTGGAAAATCATCGACGCCCATTGCGGGGACGATCGTTTTAGGTAATCTAAAGGATCGGCCGGATGTTGTTGTTGTCTTTGTTCGGGAATACCAGAAGGCTATCCAGTGGATGCTGGCAAATCCGGTGGATGCGGGGAATGTGGGGGCCAAAGTCCTGGTGGAACAGGGTTTTACGGCAGCGGTATTAACCGAGTCGATGAAAAATATCGACTGGCGGTTTGTTCCCGCGGTCGATGCGCGGTCCGATCTGGAAGTCTTTTTTAATGCCCTGGCACAGGTATCCCCTAATTTCATCGGAGGAAAACTACCTGACGATGGTTTCTACTACGGAAATTAATCAGACCCGGAGCCCTGTTCGATGGTACCGGAGCCGGGGTTTTTACATTGGTCTCGGTATCCTGGTGATGCTGGCGGTCTGGCAGATCCTTTCTCTTGTCTTTTCGCAGATTATCATCGCTTCACCAGTCGCTACTTTCAAAGCTTTAGGAAGCCTGGCAGCGGATGGCTCACTCTGGAGGCAATTCGGATATAGCCTGGCCAGGCTACTCATCGGACTCGCTGCCGGTGCGGTAATCGGGATCATACTCGGGATTCTGGCTGGCCTCTCCCCGCGTTTGCGTTCTTTTCTGGAACCGATGCGCTGGGCGGTGATGACGGTACCGGCAATTATTATTTCCGTTCTGGCTTTACTCTGGTTCGGTCTCGGAAGTATCCAGGTAGTCTTTATGACCGGCGTTATTACTATGCCGATCAGCTACATCAACACACTCGAGGGTATGTTGTCTGTGGATGCACGGATTGTGGAAATGTCAGTCATCTACAGAATACCCCTCTGCTTACTTCTAAAGGAAATCTATCTGCCGGGAATTGGCTCTTCCATCATGGCCGGTCTGACTCTGGCGTCCGGAATCGCCGTCAGGGCTTCCATTCTAGCAGAGTTTATCGGAGCAAGGAACGGAGTCGGCCACAGCCTCTTTATCTCCTGGACTTTTCTGGATACCCCATCACTTTTCGCCTGGATATTAACGGCTTTTGCTTTACTGGGGCTGGTTGAATTCGGGGTACTCAAGCCGATACGTGATTATTTAATGCGCTGGAAGAGGACAGCATGATACGCTTCCAAAATGTAACAAAATCTTTTGGCGGGCTGCAGGTCCTCAAGAATGTGAGTATTGAGGTCAAAGCACACGAAACAATTGCGGTGCTCGGTGATTCCGGATCTGGAAAAACGACTCTCCTCAGGTTGGTTGCAGGAACCTTGAAGCCGGACGGTGGTTCCATCACGGTAGGAAGTACACGCATTGCCTATGTATTCCAGGACCATCGTCTTTTACCCTGGCGAACGGCTCAGGATAACATCGCTCTGATATTGAAGGCAGGTGGTCTGGGACCGAAAGCAGCCCGTGAAAAAGCCAGGTCGTGGATGGACCGTCTGGGGTTAAGAGGATTCTATAAATATTATCCAGGCCAACTCAGCGGAGGAATGATACAGCGAATCTCTATCGCCAGAGCTTTTGCCATTGAACCGGAAGTTATGCTGATGGATGAACCCTTCAGCAGTCTGGATGCCGATCTGGCAGATTCTCTCCTTCGTGATCTGAAACAGGTCCTTGCTGATTACCGGACTACCACGGTTTATGTGACACATGATCTGGTTGAAGCATTGAGTATTGCCCAACGCATATTCCGCCTGGGTTCTGAAGGTCTTACGGAGATGAAAACAGACGACCGGCGGGAAATATTGCAGGGCTACATGGAGGAACGCCTGAGAATTGTATAAAAAAATGGCTGGCTTGAATAAGCCAGCCATTTTTTAAAAGTTACTTCAGGTGGATGGCATCGGATGGGGAGATGGATTAGTAGTCGGAGGAATCAGCCCCGGTTTCGAAGTAGATGTCGGTGGGACGCTGGCGGGAGAAGGCGTCGCCTGAGAGATAATCGCCGGAATCGGAGTATTTACGGGCTCGTTAAAGGCTTTCTCCAGTTCTTCACCTTCAAGATTCTCTTTAACCATAAGTATCTGCGCCAGATGGATTAGACGATCCTTATTCCCGGATAGAATTTTGGTAGCTGTATCATAAGCCTGAGCGATAAGTTTATTAACTTCACTATCAATCATCAGCGCAGTTTTTTCACTGTAATCTCTTTGCTCTGAAATTTCCCTGCCCAGGAATATCAACTCTTCTTTTTGCCCGAATGTTCGCGGTCCCAAAGTTTCGCTCATTCCGTATACAGTGACCATCTTGCGAGCCCAATCTGTAGCCTGTTTAATATCCGAAGAGGCTCCGGTGCTAATATCGTTGAACATGATTCTCTCCGCCGTACGTCCGCCCATCGCAAATGCTAATTTAGCATCAAGCTGGGTGCGCGTGGCGAATACTCTGTCCTCGGTTGGCAAAACCCGCGTATAACCTCCCGCCATACCTCTGGCGACGATAGAGACTTTATGAACCGGATCAGAATCAGGCAGCATGCGGGCGACCAGAGCATGACCGGCTTCATGATAGGCTGTGATCTCTTTCTCTTTCTGGCTAATGCGTCGGCTCTTTCTTTCCGGACCGGCAATGACACGATCAATGGATTCTTCAAGGTCTACAGCATCAATAGATTTCTTGCCGCGGCGGGCAGCCAGTATAGCCGCTTCGTTAATCAAGTTAGCGAGGTCAGCGCCGCTGAATCCGGGGGTAGCTTTGGCAATCACCTCCAGAGCGCTCTGAACGGCGATAGGCTTGCCCTTGGCATGAACTTTTAAGATAGCCAATCTACCGTTCATATCCGGCAAGTCCAGAATGACTCTCCGGTCAAAACGGCCGGGACGGAGTAAAGCGGGATCCAGAATATCCGGGCGGTTTGTAGCCGCCAAGACGATTACCGTTACATTAGTATCAAAACCGTCCATTTCCACCAGTATCTGGTTAAGAGTCTGCTCACGTTCATCATGGCTGCCACCTAAACCAGCGCCACGCTGACGGCCGACAGCATCGATTTCATCAATAAAGACGATACAGGGTGAGTTCCGTTTTGCTTGATCGAAAAGATCTCTGACGCGGGATGCACCTACACCCACAAACATTTCAACGAATTCACTACCACTGATAGAGAAGAATGGTACACCCGCTTCTCCAGCTACAGCTCTCGCCATTAAAGTCTTACCAGTCCCGGGAGGGCCAACTAGCAGTACACCCTTGGGAATCCGCGCGCCCAGGCTCTGGAATTTTTCCCGGT